>JBJEQM010000176.1:0-2039 GCA_051881755.1 Oscillospiraceae bacterium | reverse complement strand
AGTCGATTTAATATAAATTTTATTAATTATACATATAAAACATCCTGTTTGTATATTTGATATGTAGAATTTTTTTCTGCCGATAATATTAAAATGTAAATTTTTTTCTATGTGTTGACAATGCGGTTTAATTGTGTTAAACTGAGTTTAATGATATTAGACCAAAGGAGCATATGCATATGAAAAATATAACACTTGGGGAAATGGAAACGCGATTTGCGGAGATAATCTGGAGCAGACCGGATACGCCCTCGGGTGAGCTGGTGAAAATATGCGAGGCGGAGCTTAACTGGAAGAAGTCCACCACCTATACCATGCTGCGGCGGCTCTGCGAAAAGGGGATATGCGTCAACGACAACGGCATTGTCCGTGTAAAGACCACCCGCGAGGAGCTTGCCGCCGAAAGGGGAGAGCAGCTTGTCCGCGAGAGCTACGGCGGCTCACTGCCCAAGTTTCTGGCAGCCTTTGCCGACCGCCACAGCATAAGCGGCAGCGAGCTTGACGAGATACAGAAGATGATCGACGACTACCGAAAGGAACTGAAATGAAATACACGGACATTGGCGCAAGGGTCATACACTATAAAAAGCTTGGTATCATAGGCGGCGTTGTCAGCGTGATTCTCACCGCCGCAGTGCTTATAATGCTGACGGGTCACAGCCGAATTCCTGCGGCGGAAAAGATAGGTATAGACAAAATAAATTATACCGTCACCTTTGAAATGGACGGCGAGAGCGTGACATACGGCAGCGGGACGTCCGAGGATATTGCCACGCTTGGGGGGAAAATAGGTAAGTTTGCGGAGGATTTTTACGCCCTTGACCTGACCGAAGTGTCCGACGACCCTGTGAAAAATGTACAGCAAAGTGCAAAATTTTACTTTGGCAATATGGAAATGACCCTGTGCCGCGGCGAGGATATAAGCGGCGGAACGGTCTGCACTCTGACATCGTACCACATAAAGCTTTTAGGTAAGAAAAAATTCATTATAAGTGAGAAACAATATCAGCGCCTTTCTGACGATATTGCCGACCTGTTTGACTATGAGGACGCACTTGCGCAGTATGATGCGGCGGCGGTGGAGGATATTATAAACGGCAAATATTTTAAGATAGAGCGCGTTTATCATGGGCAAAATTATGATTCAACAACGCTGTTTTCCGAAGAGGGACGCGCCGAACTAATTGAGTGGCTGCGCAGTATAAAATATACCCCTTTGGATAAAAACGTGCTTACCATGTCCGAGGGTGACGAGCTGTATTTTTATGATGAAAGCGGCGTGAAGGCGTTACGCAAATTAACGGCAAAAACTGCGGAACACCGTTATATAGACTGCGTTTTGGTTGGAGATGATCTTTACCGCATTGATAATACGGAAAATTATGACCGTGTTCTGTGGTCCTGCGGCGAGCGTATCCTTGCGGCGGAGTATACTTTGCTGAATGAGGACAAATTTGACGGCTTTACCCTCACTTTGGGAGATAAGTCCGCCGAGTATGCAGCGGGCGCTATGGAAAGCCGCACGGGACATGAGGGCGCTCTGCATACGCTGAAATACAACATAAACAAGGCAAGCGGAGCGCTCTGCGACATTGAGGGCGTGCTGACCGAAGCCATGCGCCTTGACTGCAAAACGGGCGGCAAGACCGACAGCATTATACTAACAAGCGCACCATACGGCGTGCACATGCGGTACTTTATGACCGTTATCGTCAACGCAGAGCACACGGGTGTTGACGTAGGCGCTTATTGCTACGAGCTGACCGAGGGCGATTATACCAAAATATTGAACAGCGCGGAGGTGCTATTGAAATGACCCATATTTTTCTGAAAGTTGCGGGAATGAGCATGACCGCCTGCGCTGTAATTGTGGCGGTGCTGCTGCTTCGTCTGGGTGCGAAAAGGGTGTCCAAGGGTCTGGCGTATTTTCTGTGGGCGGCGGTATTTTTCCGTCTGCTGTGTCCCTTTACACTGACCCTGCCCCATGCGGGCGTGACCCCCGTAACGGTGGAAAGCGTTGAGACCGATGTGGAGCTGTA
>JBJEQM010000175.1:0-2048 GCA_051881755.1 Oscillospiraceae bacterium | reverse complement strand
ATCTAAGCCTGTGCGCATTATGCCATCGGTTCCGAAATAATATGTATATCCGCCGATCTTACGCCAGCCTGTACGCATTATTCCCTCGGAATTAAAGTAATACTTATTTTTGCCTATGGTCTGCCAACCGACTCTTAATACACCGTCTGTACCAAAATAATAAGTGTTGTCGTCCTCATCATTTACCCAACCGGTGACCTTTGAACCATAGCTGTCAAAATAATAAGTTTTACCGCCTATTTTTGTCCAGCCCTTTGCAAAGCTATCCCCCGTCCAGTACATATCGCCTATCCATTCAGCCTTGCTCGCTTTTGAGCTTGAATTATCAGTTGTGCTCGACGACGAACTGGTGCTGCTGTACGGACATACCCCGTTGGTATGCAAATGTGCGGGATATCCTCCGCAATGATAATGGTAAGACCCCAGTCCGCTCACATTTTTGTTATCCTTATGTCCGCCGCTTGAATCCGTTCTTCCGCTGTGTGCGTATGCGGAGAATGGGATCGATGTTACAACAGCTATTGCTGCAGCAAATGATATGATCCTTTTGTTCACTGTAAAGACACCTCCATTAGTTTTCAAAGCCACAGGAATACCCTGTGACCTTGAAAATATTATATCATTATGTTAAGATGCCTTTAAAAATATATATTGTAAATATTTATCAACAAATTTATAAACTATTTACGCGTATTTTTTTCGCGACTGTTTTATCGTTTAATAAAAATCATTATTTTACAATATACACTAAAATAATCCTCGCTGAACTTGACATTTATCACGCAAAATTATATAATTAATGGTATATACTACGCTAACACGAAAGGACTTGAAATAAATGAGCGTTTATCTTGACAACGCCGCGACCACACGCCCCTGTGAGCCTGCCGTCTCCGCAGTTTTCCGCAGCATGGTTGAGGATTACGGCAACCCCTCCTCGCTTCACGGAATCGGTCTGACCGCCGAGAACGCCGTTACCGAAGCGCGCAAGGCAATTGCCGCCGCTCTGGTATGCGACCCCAAATGTATCACCTTTACATCGGGCGCTACCGAAGCAAACAACACCATTATATTCGGCGCGGCGAGGAATTACGGCAAGCGCAAAATGAAAAAGATTGTGGTATCCGCAATAGAGCACCCCTCCGTTGCCGAGCCAATAAAAAAGCTGGAGGAAACAGGCGAATACACCGTGGTGCGTATCTCCCCCGACCGCAGCGGCTCTATCTCCGCCGAGGATTTCATTGAAGCTGTTGACGAAAATACATTTCTTGTATCGTGTATGCTGGTCAACAACGAGACAGGCGCCATAAATCCCGTGAAAAAAATATTCTCCTACGTGAAGAAGAACTTCCCCCAGTGTATCACTCACTGCGACGCGGTGCAGGCATTTATGAAGCTGCCCATTAAATCCGCAGATATATACGCTGACGCTATAGTGGTATCGGGACACAAAGTCCACGCCGTCAAGGGCGCAGGCGCCATGTATATACGCAAGGGAGTTCGTATCGCTCCCCTTTTGTACGGCGGAGGACAGGAAAACGGTCTGCGCTCGGGCACCGAGTCCGTACCGCTTATCGCGGGCTTCGGAGCGGCAGTCCGCGCGCTTATGGGTACAATGAAAACAGCATACAGCAACGCCGACACAATATGCACCTACCTGCTGAAAGGTCTGTCCAAGCTGAACTTTGTAAAGATAAATTCCAAGCTTGACGACCACTGCCCGTACATACTGAATTTTTCCGTTGAGGGCATACGCTCGGAGATAATGCTGCATTATCTTGAAAGCCGCGATATATATGTATCAAGCGGCTCGGCTTGCTCCAAAGGGGCACACAGCTCCGTACTGACCGCAATGGGCGTCCCCGACAGACTTGCTGACAGCGCTATACGCGTATCCATATGCCGCACCACCACCGTAGGCGACATCGACGCGCTTATAAACGCTCTCCGAGACGGATACGATTCGCTGGCAAAGGTAAAATAAAAATACAATACCGCCGCAGCATTTGGTTTGCTGCGGCGGTATTTTATATCATAAGCGGTCTCTT
>JBJEQM010000174.1:0-7852 GCA_051881755.1 Oscillospiraceae bacterium | reverse complement strand
ATAAATAGTATAAAAAATACTGTATTAACAGTTAAACTATTGAAAATATAAAATATATAGGCTATAATATGCAGTATAATAGCATACATAACACTTTTTTGTAATAAATTGCCATGATATTCTTCAATTAAGCAGACGAAAGTATGCAAAATAAAATGAAAGGATAATTTATATGACAAAAAAACGCTTTGAAATGAGAGTGATCTCGTTCATAATTTCCTTGGCAGTGCTGAATATGCTTATCCTTATAAGCCCGTTCGCTTACGCCTACGAACACGGCAAGACCGAGCTTAACGCCGATACCCTTATTGCGGAAAACAAGCTTATCGTCTCCGCCGACGTAAAGCTTAACGGCGCGGCAATAACCGCCGACCCTGCCGACATCAGATCGGGCGACAACCTGACATTCTCCCTGAACTGGAGCGTCGACCCCGAAGACACCACCGACTATAATGACAAGGTCATTATCTATGATATGTCGGACAAGCTGCCCAACATCAAGCTTACCGAACAGACCTCCACTGTTGACATGGGCGGCGTTACCGTCGGAAAATACACGGTATCCGGTAATATTCTGTATATCGAGATCCTTACAGGCGGAGGCGTTACCGACCGCTCGGGCAGCTTCTCCTTTAACGGAACGCTTGACCTCAACGGTATAAACACCGACGATCAGGGTAAATTCAGCATATCCTTCTTTGATAAGTCACTTATCTTCCGCGCGCCCGAAAATCTTCCCAATACGCAAATCGAAAAATCCGCATCGGGCTCGGTATATTCCGCAGGCGGAAAATATTATCAGGACTTTACGCTCAAGCTGTACAATAACGGCAGAGTTGACGCCGAGAACGTTTCCGTTACCGATACTGCGGGAGACCTTTACGTTTCGGGCGGCATTTCCAACGTAAAATACAACGGCGCCGACTTTACGGACTACACCGTTTCGGGCAGCGATACTATATTCAATATCGGCAGCCTTGCCGCCAACGGCAACAACTACGACCGTTACAGCACCCTTACATACACCATGGAGCTGGACAGCGCCAAGCTTTTCTCCAACACAGGCGACAGCAAAAACAGCGCTTTTGCCAAGCCCGAGACCCAGCCTGCCACATATACCGTAAATGCATGGGCAAATTATTCCCTGCCGTCTCTGAACAAAAGCGGCGAATATGACGCCGCAGGCAAAAAGATAACATGGACAATAACCGTGTACCCCAACATTTTTGCAGACAGCGAAAATGAGGATTCCTTTGTTATCAAGGACGTTCCCGATTCACAGCTGCTTGTCGGCGGATATACCGCTGCCGATATTGCCTCGGCAATATCGGGAGCCACCGTGAACGGCAGCACGATCACCATACCCTCCTCCGCATTTTCCAAGCAGAGCGACGGTACATACACGCTTACTTATACCACAAACGTTGACGACTCTATCCCGCAGGAATACACCTCCGTCAACATCAAAAACAAGGCGGTACTGTGCTACGACGGCATTTCCTACTCCGATTCAAAGGAACCCATCGTCACCATACACTCCACCGCAAGCATCGACTATATCAACAAGACCTTTGAGCGTATAGAGGGCAGCGCCCTTTACTGGAAGCAGACTATCTATGTCCCCGAAAATGCCGCAAAAATATCCGTCAGCGACGGTCTTTCCGAGCTGAGCGAGTATTCCGCGGACGTTGTATCCAATGATTACGATTCTCTTACAATTACAGACGGAAACGGCGTTTCATACGGTCTCACAAGCACCGAAAACGACGGCAAGATATATCATTACGGCGACATAGGCGTTATCGACCTGACATGGCAGTATAATCCTTTCGCAAATTATACCCTTACTATTGATAACGCAGGATTTCTCGCCGCAAACGAGGGAAAATATATCACTGTATCGTACAAGACCGATCTTCCCGGCGAGATACCCGACAAGTGCCGCAACACCGCCAATGTATACATTGAATTTACCGACAGCACTTCCCTTAACGACAATGCTCAGGACGAATATATCAAGCCCGTGACCGTGACCAAGTACGAGGACGGCTTCTGGCACTGGAGCGGCATCAATACCGCCGATATGCGCTACCCCAAAGCGTGGGCAATTACTCTGCAGAATAACTCCTACACCTTTACGGACGGCGAGGTCATCACGATCACCGAGCATATTCCCGATGGCTTTGAGTACGTCGGCGGCACAGCCAAGATCGAACTTGACGGCAACAGCAGCGACGAATTGCAGGCTCAGCTTTCCGTTTCGGGCGCCGACGACCTTAATATAGCCATATCCGTAACTGCCGATATGGCTGCAAAGCTTAACGACGGCAAGGCGTTCAAGCTGTTCCTCATTACGGAAATGACCAACGATTGCTATGTCGGCTTCTGCAAGGGCTCCGACCCCGTTACAATGAATATCACCAATAAAGCCGATATGGAAATAGGCTCCGCAAATTATTCCGCGTCCTGCACCGTGTCCATAACAAGCGACCCGGGCAGGATAATCAACAAGACCGTTGCCGCCCAGAGCATTAACAGCAGCGGAACAGGCTTTACCGCTTCATACAAGATCGAAGTCAACAGCGCAAGAGCCGACCTTGTCCCCGGCGACACTATCACATTGTACGATACGCTGGGAAGCACGCTCCTGCTTAAAGACGGCACCGTTGTTATCGAAAAGATCACCGTTCAGCCCAACGGCTGGGGCGGATACGATACCGTCCGCGAAGCTGTCAGCAGCAGCGTAATGACCAAGGACGGTCAGACCTTGATGTTTACCCTTGCTGACAACACATACTACGAGATAACCTACGACATTGAAAGCAAGCCTGGCAGCATACTCTATGAAAACGAGTTTGATCCCGAATCCCCCGACGCCGCAACATTGGAGGCTATCGAAAAGGAGCTTAACAAGCGCTACGGCAACACCGTCAGGATCGAAGCGCAGGGCGAGGATTTGTCCTCAAGAAACGTAATGCTGAATACATCTACTTTTAAGGTAGACGCTTCCATCGAGTTCTCCATTACAATAAACGGCACAAAAACATGGAACAGCAACGGCTATTCCTTTGAAACCGGCAGCCGTCCCGACAATATCACCGTCGTTATCACACAGCACAAGGATTACATCGAGGGTCTCGGCGAAGATACCTCCATCGACATGACATATCACCTTGTGACCGACGATGATGATCTGCTGCCCAACGACCCCGATTCCAACATATACTATATCAAGCCGACCATCTCAGGCAGCGACTGGACTTTCAGCATCACCGGACTTACAATCAAGGACAGGATAGGCACTATCTTCTCCTACTATATCAAGGAAGTGTCCGTAAACGGCTATACAACAAGCTACCAATACAAGGACGGCTCTACATGGAGAGAGTTCAACAACTCCGAGTTCGCCATCGGCAGCACAACATCGTCCGAGATAAAAATTGTCAACAGCTTTGAGGGCGTGACCTCGGTATCGGGCACAAAGACATGGCTTGACGGCGGAAATTCTCTCGGCTTAAGACCCGATACCGTATCCTTAAAGCTTCTCCGCAACGGTGAAGAATATGCGGCTGAGCCCGTATGGACGGATACCAATACAAACGTGTGGACATATACATACAGCGGTCTGCCCGAATGTGCTCCCGACGGCACACTTTACGCATACACCGTGGAAGAGACCGATGTTGACCCCAATTATTCCGCAACATATGATGTGAGCGGGCTGAATATCACCAACAGGTTCAATATGTCTCAGACTACGGAGCTGACAGGTACAAAAACGTGGATAGGCGGCAAGGAAGCTTCGCTGACCCTTATCCTGAAATGCGACGGAAATACAGTCAGCAGCCCTGTCATTGAATGGCGTGATACAAATACCGATTACTGGAAATTTATCATAAAAAATCTTACAAAATATTATACCAAGCCCGACGGCACTATTGCCGAGCATATCTACACCGTTGACGAGGTATGCCCCGAGGGATATACTTCAAGCAGACTGGGCAACAACTTTGTAAATACAAAGAACACACCCGAAACTACAACAACATCAGAGACTACTCCCACAACTCCCGAGACCACTCCCACAACTCCCGTGACTACTCCCACAACTCCCGTGACTACTCCCACAACTCCCGAAACTACTCCTACAACTCCCGTGACTACTACCACAGTTCCCGAGACTACGACCACCGCTCCCGTAACAACTACGACAAATCATAATACGGGCGGAATCGTACTCCCCATTTTCTCGTCGGCTGAAACAACAGCCGCAGCAGACGACATCTCCGCCGAGGCAGCAATATCCGCTGCAACGGAGCAGGACAGCTTCGGTGAAAGAATGAGCGCGGCATTTATCATTGTCGCCGTCATCGACGCAATATCCGCAGTGGCTCTTACGGTAATTATCCGCAGGCGCAAGAAGAACGAAAAATAATAACAACAGCCCGTCGGGAGTGTGATTTCCCGACGGGCTGCTGTTATTTGGAAATAATATATGAAATAAGGAATACAGCGGGAGAGTTCCAGTATATCGCCACTTCGTTGACGGAATAAAGCTCAACGGCGTCGGCATAGCATTTCATTGGCGGAGTGTCCTTGGGGATATACTGCCGTGCGTTTTCCTCGGGAGGGTGGCTGTTGGGTCCGCCGCTTACAAAGCCGGGTATACACTCGTCAATGCCGTCGGCAGCGGCAGGACGGAGATGAGGATTATTGCAGCATTTGCCGCCTATGCCCGTAACATAGCTGTAGCCTGTGGGATTGAGCCCCAGCAGCACATCCGCCTGTGCGCGTGCGTAGGACGCGTACTCGCTTCTGCCGCACACGGTGTCCGCAATGGCAAATATCATGCCCCTTTTCAGCAGGGTCATATTGCTGCCCCAGAAATACTCGTCATGTCTCATAGCCGCGCCGTAACCGCTTGAATCGGCAAAGGATTTCGCTCTGTCCGCCGCAGAAATAAAGGCGGTGCGGAATTTATCCTTCAGCTCCTCGGAGCACTCCTCACGTCCGCACAAAAGATACGCCAGCGCTCCCAGACCGCCCATAGCAGCATAGCCCAGACCCGCAAGGTATATATCGTTACTTTCAAGGACAGACTCCATTTTCTTGTGATACCGCATATCGCCCGTGGCGGCAAAAAGCTCGGCGTAAGCCCAGAAGCGGTTGTCGGTATCCGTCCTTTCGCCGTAGCCGCCCGTAGTGCAGCCCTCGGGATTTTCAAAGCCTATAAATTCGGTGTGTTCGTCAAGCCAGCCTGCGGAGCGAAGCGCCGCTTCGCGAAGGGTCAAGGCAAAATCACGGTCGTATTCCGCGTATATGCCGTAAGCAAGAGCGCATACCGCCGCAAGGTCTGCCGTCGCCATGGAGGATACGGGCAGGACGAACATCTGCGCCGTGTCCGCCTCGGGCATTACAAACGCCGCGTGACGTGCGGTTGTTGCTTTGTGATACACTCCGCCGTCGGGACGCTGCATTTTTATCAGCCACTCCAGCTCCACGCGGCACTCGGCAAGGATATCGGGCATATCGCCGCTTTTCGGTATATTAAGCTCCTGCTTGGCAAAGACCTCGGGGTAAAGCTTGTACGCATACAGCAGATGCGCCAGAGCGCAGGCTCCCGCAGTGACATACCTGCCGTAATCTCCTGCGTCATGCCAGCCGCCCGAAACTTCCATAGAAACGGAATTATCCTCCCAAAGCAGCGCTTTGCCGCTGTGACATTTTCCGTGACGGAACTTGCCCGCATATTTTTCGTCAAGTCCGCAGCCGCAGCGCAGATAGTAAAACGCCTTTGTCAGCGCGTCCAGCACAGGCTGAAAAACGCTGCCGCCGATGGAAAAATACGCCGAGCGCATACCGTTGTCCGCCTCTATCCTGTAAACGCCCTCAAGGGAAAATTCGGTAAAATCCGCAATATATACATTATCTCCCGAGGGCTTATCAAAGCCGCGGTCGGTTATCCTGCCCTCATAAAACACGCTGCCTGTCTCGTCCTTGATATAAAATATCTCCGCAGGAGCTGTCATAGCCGCTCTTTTAATGCCTGCGGGCGTATATCCTGCCTGATCGACAAATATATCGTCCATAGAAAAAAACTCTCCTTTCGGTCATGTCCCGCAAACGGGTAAATCGTCATATATGATACCAAAATAAAAATACAGCACAAAATCTTATAAAAAGTATAGCATAATGATAAAAGATATGATATAATATTATCTATATAAAAATTGTAAAAATCTATCCGCAAGGAGTTGAACAAAAGGCATGAACTATCTTTACGAAGCAGGAGATATGCTCAACAACCCCGTGGAATGTTTCCGCTACGATACGCGCACGCAGATTTTCCCCGTGCGTCCACACTGGCACTATTATATGGAGATCATATATATGCTGGAGGGCAGCGCGGAAATGCGCGGCGGCTCAAAAAGCTGCTTTATAGGCGAAAAGGAAATGATCGTTTTCCACCCCAAGGTGGTGCACTCGATCTTTTCCGCCGACGGACATCCGCTGCTGTATGAGGTGGTCAAGCTGGATATCAGCCGCATGAACATCACCGCCAGCTACTCCCCCAAGCTGCGCAGTATATTCCGCAGCGCGGAGAAAGGCTGCGCGGACATTGTCTTCACCGCCGAAGAAACGGAAAAAATAGGCGCCGCCGATATTTTCCGCCGCTGTATATCCGAGATAAACACGCGCAAATACGGCTTTGACCTTGTTATCAGCTCGGAGCTGTACCGCCTGCTCATCGGCATGATACGCTGCTGGCAGGATAAGGGCTTCGTTATCGGCAGCGACGCCTTTGCCGAGGACAGCCGTCTCGATATCTACAGCATTACCGAATATATCGACGAGAACATGAGCCGCAGTATAAAGGTGTCGGAGATAGCCGAGGCGTGCGGCATGAGCTATCCCTACTTTGCCAAGAAATTCCTCGCCATATACGGCAAGACCTGCAAGGAATACATCGAAGAGATGCGCATATGCAAGGCGGAAGAATTTCTCGTTTTCACCGATTTCGACCTGAACTATATCAGTCAGGAAACAGGCTTCTCCGACTGCAGCCACATGATAAAAAGCTTCCGCCAATACCGCGGCACCACTCCCGGACATTACCGCCGAAAAAAATCGGGTCAGAGCAAAGCATAAGCTTAAATTGTATACAATGTTAATAATTTTATTCAAAATACGCTAAAGTTATGTCGTTTTATGACGATATATATATTATAAGAATTATTTTCTGCGAAAGGTGTGGTATATATCAGACAGCATAGCCTTATAAACAAAATAATACTTATTATCTGTGTAACTGTCTGCTCTATGTGTATACTTATCACGGCGGTAGGCTCAAATATGATATACAGTGCGACGGAATACGGCGTAAAAACCGAGATACAAACCGCGGCGCGCACGCTTAAGCTTATGTGCGAAGAATATACCCGCGACAAAGCTCCCCGTGAAAACACCTGCGAGATCGGCAGCATCGATATAACCCCCGAGGAATTTATCAGCATAACCGGCTGTATCGGCACCTCCAGCGACGTTTATTTTACCATTTTCCGCGGAGATACCCGCGTTTTTACCAGCGTGAAAAATTCCGACGGCAGTCTTGCGGTAGGAACTAAGGTGTCGGACGAGGTCACAGAAGCCGTGCTGAAAAACAACAGCGAATATTTCTTCCAGAAGATAAGCGTTAACGGCAGATATTATATCGGCTACTACATTCCCGTCACCGACCTGAACGATGTTGGAGTCGGCATGGTATTTGCAGGCAAACCCCTTGATATTGCACAGAAAGACGCTACCAGAGTGACAGGGCTGTTTATAATCATATCCGTGGCGACGCTTATTG
>JBJEQM010000173.1:0-7902 GCA_051881755.1 Oscillospiraceae bacterium | reverse complement strand
GCAACAGCCCCATTTTTCGGAGGAAACCATGTCATACATATACAAGAAAACCCGCGGCGGCATATTTATATCCCGCCCCAACCGCTTTATCGCCGAGATAAACATCGACGGCGTGACCGAACGCTGCCATGTGAAAAATACGGGCAGGTGCAGAGAGCTTCTCCCCGAGGGCGCAAGGGTCATTCTTGCGGAGGGCGACAATCCGCTCCGCAAGACAAAATACGACCTTATCGCGGTGTACAAAAACGGTATGCTCATAAATATGGACAGCCAAGTCCCCAACAAATGCGCCGCAGAGCTTCTGCCGCGCATATTCGGGGAGCTGAAAACCGTGAAGCCCGAGTATACCTACGGCTCATCACGCCTTGATTTCTACGCCGAGACCGCCGAGGATAAGATACTGATGGAGGTCAAGGGCGTGACGCTGGAGGAAAACGGCGTTGTGCGCTTCCCCGACGCTCCTACGGAGCGCGGCGTTAAGCATCTCCGCGAACTGACCGAGGCGGTAAAACATGGATATAAAGCGTATCTGCTGTTTATAATACAGATGAAAGGGGTAAAATATCTTGAGCCAAACCGCGTCACTCACCCCGAATTTGCGGCGGCTCTCTCGGAAGCGGCGGCAGGCGGCGTGAATATACTTGCATACGACTGCGTTGTCACCGAGAACAGCATCGAAGCCGCCGACGAGGTGGAGGTACATCTGTAATCGAATTGTAATTTGCATTTGCCCCTGCAATATGGTATCATAAAAAAGGATACTACTTTATCGAAAGGATCATCGGAATATGACATCGGATAGCATAAATTCACAGATAATACCCAAGGCAAAGGCGATAATTGCCGAGGTAAAAAAAGCCGTTATCGGCAAGGACGATATTATTATAAAGACCCTTATGGCAATAGCCGCCCGCGGTCATATCCTGCTGGACGATATCCCCGGCGTGGGCAAGACCACCATGGCGGTGGCTTTTTCCAAGGCAATGTCGCTGGACTACAAGCGTATGCAGTTCACCCCCGACGTTATGCCTGCCGACGTGACGGGCTTCAATATATACAACAAGCAGACGGGACGCTTTGAATACAAGGAGGGCGCGGCGGTGTGCAGCCTTTTTCTCGCCGACGAGATAAACCGCACATCAAGCAAGACCCAGAGCGCCCTGCTGGAGGTCATGGAGGAGGGCGCAGTTACCGTGGACGGCGTGACCCGCGTGCTCCCCGACCCGTATATCGTTATCGCAACGCAAAATCCCATCGGCTCGGTGGGAACGCAGTCCCTGCCCGAGTCGCAGCTTGACCGCTTTATCGTCCGCCTTTCCATGGGCTATCCCGACCTTGACAGCGAAATATCCATACTGAAAGCCAAGGGCGCTCCCTCCGCCGAGACCGTCGTACCCGTGGCTTCGCGGCAGGATATCGTTATGCTGCGCAACGCCGCGGACGAAGTATTCGCCGATGACAAAATATACCGCTATATCGCCACAATATCCGCCGCGACACGCGAGGACTCACGCATAAAGCTGGGATTAAGTCCCCGAGGAACAGTCGCCCTTGCTTCCATGGCGAAAGCCTCAGCGCTTCTCCACGGCAGAGATTTTGTTATCCCCGACGATGTAAAGTATATTTTCAAGGACGTTGCCGCTCACCGTATGATACTCACCGCCAAGGCTCGCGCAGGCGGCTCTGATATGGGCGCCGTTCTGGACGATATCGCCGCCCGCGTACCTGCTCCCAAGCTGTGATATTATGAAGATATTGTATTTTATACTGCTGGTGGCAGCGGCAATGTTTTATCCGCTTTTCAAGGACGATCTGTCCTTTATACTGCTGCTGACTATGCTCCTTTTCCCCGTTGTAATGCTTATCATGCTGACCGTCACGCGGAAAAAGCTTGATATATCGGTGTACCCCTTTGCGGAGCGCACCGTCAGAGGGGAGAAGCTGGAGCTGAAAATATCCGTGAAAAATCCCACCATACTGCCCCTGTCCTGCTTTACGGCGGTAATATCCTACCGCTGCGGAGACGAGAGCGCGGGGAAATATACCGTAAATATACCCGTCAGGGCGCGGGGCGAGGAAAATATCGCGGTAAATATCACGCCCAAGCACTGCGGCGTGGTGGAATGTACGCTGAAAAAGGCGGCCATTCGTGATATTATCGGGCTGACCTCCATGAGGATAAAGCTTGACCGCAGGATACGGACAGCCGTGCTGCCCGTGAAGCTGCCTTGCTCCGCCGCCGTGGAAAGCGACACGGACGGCAGCCGCTCGCTTGCCCCCGTGACGATGGGCGGCGACCCGTCGGAAATATCGGGTCTGCGCGGTTACCGCGACGGCGACCGCATGAACAGGATACATTGGAAGCTGAGCAGCCGCGGCAGCAGCTTTATCGTGAAGGAGTTTGCCGAGCCTGTCAGCGGCAAGATACTGCTTCTGCCCGATATAAAGTCCTGCCGCACGCCCGACGAGACCGACACGGTGCTGGACGTTTTCGCGGCTCTGGCGGAATATCTTGCGGCGGAGGATAACGGCTGCTATATGGTAAACCATGACGGCGGCAGGCTGTATATCCCCTCTCCCGAGGAGCTGGACGACCGTCTGGCGGAGCTTGCGGAAAATATACCGCAAAAAGGCGGAGCTTCTCTCACGGAGGGACTTGCCGCCGAAAGCGCCGAAGGCATAGTCGGCGAAAAATACTCCCACATGGTGATAATTGCCGCCGCCATGAATACCGCGCCTCTGAAAATGCTGGAGCAGAGCGGTATCGCCGACAGGATAACCGTCCTTTGCACGGGCGGCGAAAAGGATATCCCCGAGGACAAGACCTCCGATGTGATAATATACTATATATGCAAAAACGGCTCGCCCGAAATACCCGACGAACTGATACTGTAGAAAGGAAGCCCATGAAAGCATCAGCCAAAAACGCTCCCGGCAGAGCAATGATAGAAGCATATCTTTGCAGCGGAAAAAGCCGCGGCAATATAATATTTTTGTCCCTCATACGCTTTGTTATGGCGCTGTGCGGCGCGCTGGGAACGGTTTTCTGCTTCACAAGCTGCATCGATACGGGCGTAAGCGCGGGGCTTATTGCGGCGGATATTATCGTGGTATCCCTGCTGTTTTCGGCGGCATTCACGCTGAAAACCAAGTATTATATCCCGTCGGCGCTTTTTTTGTCGGGGATATTTATGACCCTTGTGTATATTTTCCGTCAGCGCTTCTGCAACGGTCTGGCGGCGGTGATAAATATATATCTTGCCAATGTAAACGCCGATTATGCGGACAAACCTTATATCGACCTGCTTTATCCCGATTATGCGGAGGCGGATATTCGCGTTTTTATGCTGCTGACGGCGGCGTTCATCGCTGCGGTATACTGCTTCGGCATGGTGCGCGGAGTAAGTGTAACAGCGGTGGCGCTGGTATCCGTGCCGCCTGTGGAGCTGTGTCTGCTGTACGGTCTTGCGCCCAATTATATTGCGTTTTTTACGGTGCTTGCAAGCTGGTTTGCGGCAATAGCTCTCGATATGAGTATGCCCGACGACAACCGCGCGTATCGCCGAGCCTCCACTCAATGCGGAGCGGCGGCGGCGCTCATGGCTCTGCTGTGCGCGCTGGGCGCTTTTGCGTTCGTGCGTTTCGGCGGATATGAACGTCCGCAGAAGCTTGACAATGTATACAGCGACGTAAGAGCATACTTTGAGGACAAGACCATCGGCGACGTTATCGAGGAAATACGCCTGACGGAGATAATAAAAAAGAGCGGCGCCGTAGACCACGGCAAGCTGGGCGAAAACGACCGCATCAGCTTTAACAATACTCCCGTTTTGCAGGTCACTATGCCCAAAAGCCGCGACACGGTATATCTGCGCGGCTTCGTAGGCTCGGTCTATACGGGCAGAAGCTGGGAGGAGCTGCCGCAGTCCGCTCTGGAGGAGCTGGAAAGCATAAACGCTTCCTTTGAGACGGAGGGGCTCAACACTCTCACCTTTGACAGCTGCAATCTCCGCGCCGCAAATCCGCAGCTGACGGAATACTCATTCTCCGTGACAAATATCGCCGCAGGCAGCGATTATCTTTATATGCCCTATAACCTTGTGCCCGAGAGCGTTTCTCGGTACAATATACAGAACGACGTTTTCACGGGGGGCGAGCAAAGCTGGTTCGGCAGAGTTTACGACCCGTCCTCGGTATACGGCTACGGCATGATACTGAGCCGACAGTGGGCGATACCGACGGCAAGCTTATCCTCCGACCAAGGCAGATACGCCGCCTTTGTCCGCAGGAATTATCTTGACGTGCCCGAAAATTTCGCCTCCGCAGACGTGGTGTTCGACGAGAGATACTACGATTTTATCACCTACGAGGAAAATACCGAGGGCAAAAGCACCCTGACCGACGCTACGGTGTTCGGTCGTAAGATATACTATATTAAGTCATGGCTCCGCGACAACTGCGCATACAGCCTTAACGCGGGAAAGCTGCCCGACGGCGCGGACTTTGCGGATTATTTTGTCACGGAGAACCGCCGCGGCTCCTGCTCGCATTTTGCGACGGCGGCGGTGCTGCTGTGCAGATACGCGGGTATTCCCGCGCGGTATGTTGAGGGGTATGTTATAAAGCCCTCGGACTTTTCCGAGGAGGGACGCTACGGCGGCGTGGAGACGGTGGAGCTGACCGACACACGCGCTCACGCATGGGCGGAGGTGTACGTCAGCGGCTTCGGCTGGTATCCCGTGGAGTTTACATCTGGCTACGGCAACGTGCAGACCGCCGTGACCACCGCGCCCATATTCGAGGAGGAGACCGAAGCTGCTGCCGAATCGGAGCAGCCTGCGGAGACCTCCGTATCGGCAGGCGAGCAGAACGCCGCCGCTCCAAACGACAATGCCATACAGACTACGATCACTTCGCCCGTTCAGCCCCAAGCCGCAGAGACCGACAACGCCGCCGAAACGGTGACGGAACAGACAGCCGAAGCCGCTCCCGAGCAAGACCCCACGGTCGGCTTCAGTCTTTTCGGCAGAGAGGGCGGCGCGGTCAAGGACGTTGTATACGACCTGACGTGGACGCTTATCCCCGTGGGTATCATAGCCGCCGTTATACTGTTTATTGCCGCGCGCCGCTTGTATATTGAAAGGACGTACCGCCGCTCACTTCACTCGGGACGGCAAAGCGCCGCAAAAGCAATATACCGCCGCTTTGCCAAGCTTGTCAAGGCGCTGGGGCTTGAGGAGCAGGGCACGTTGACTTACAGCGAATACGCCGCGGCGCTCAGCGGAAGCTCTCCCGTTTTATCGGACGGCACGGCGGATACTGTCATAAATGCCGCCCTCAAAGCGGAATTTGGCGGCAACAGGCTCACCAAGGAGGACGTGAGCAAAATGAATCTTGCCGTAAATACGGCGGTGAAAAAGTATCTCAACTCCCTTAACAAACCCCAAAGGCTCTATGCAAAATATATCGTAGGAATTATATAGCAGAATTAGTGAAGAGTGAATAGTTTATAGTAAATATCAAATGGTTTCAGCTTTTGACTGTCAGCTGCTCACTCCTCACTATTCACTATTCGTTATTCACTATTCACTATTTCTGTCCTTGTGGCAAAAACAAGCGTATTTCACAAAAGGACAAGATAAATATTTTTATTTTTGTTTTATATTACAGTTGATTATTGCCGAAAAATTTAATATAATAGTATTTATCATATTATAATGCACTTATTATATGGAATTATCAGGGAATATATTATTAAGGAGAATGTTTATGACAGGGATAAAAGTAGTTAAGTTCGGCGGAAGCTCATTGGCTGACGCCAATCAGTTCAGAAAGGTAGCTGCTATCATCAAGTCCGACGACGCAAGGCGCTTCGTTGTAGCCTCCGCTCCCGGCAAGCGCTTTTCCGACGATATAAAGATAACCGATATGCTCTACGCCTGCTACGACAAGGCGGCTAAGGGCGAGGATTTCAGCGAGAATTTCGCCGCTATCGAAGCGCGCTTCAACTCAATTATCAGCGAGCTGGGTCTGGATATCTCCCTTGAGGAGGAGTACAAGACCATCAAGGACGCGTTCGCTCACCGCGCAGGACGGGATTACGCCGCAAGCCGCGGAGAATACCTCAACAGCAAGGTGCTTGCCGCGTACCTCGGCTACAATTTCGTTGACCCCGCAGGCTGTATCTACTTCGGCGAGGAGGGCAGCTTCGACCTGGAGCATACTCTCTCCGTGCTGACACCCAAGCTGAAAGCGCTGGATAACGCCGTTGTTCCCGGCTTCTACGGCTCCATGCCCAACGATACCATCAAGACATTTTCACGCGGCGGCTCCGATGTGACCGGCTCTATCGTTGCAAGAGCGGTCAACGCCGATATATACGAAAACTGGACCGACGTTTCCGGCTTCCTCATCTGCGACCCTCATATCGTCGATAATCCCAAGCCTATCAGGACTATCACCTACCGCGAGCTCCGCGAGCTGGCATACATGGGCGCAGGCGTTCTCCATGAGGACGCTATCTTCCCCGTCCGCGCCGCAGGTATACCCATCAATATAAAAAATACCAACCACCCCGAGGACAAGGGCACAATGATAGTATCCGACTCCGCCGACGTAAGCAAGTACACCATCACGGGCATCGCGGGCAAGACGGGCTTCTCCGTAATCAACATCGAAAAGGATATGATGAACAGCGAGCTTGGCTTCGGCAGAAATGTACTCCGTGCCCTTGAAAAGAACGGCATCAGCTTCGAGCATATGCCCTCGGGTATCGACACAATGAGCGTGCTCATCAGCACAGACAGTCTCGTTGGCAAGGAAAAGGCTGTACTGGACGAGATAAACTACCGCGTTCACCCCGACCATATGGAGATCGAGAACAATCTTGCGCTTATCGCCGTTGTAGGACGTGGCATGAGAAAGGCAAGAGGTACGGCGGGCAGAATATTCTCCGCGCTGGCTCACGCCAAGATAAACGTCAGAATGATAGACCAGGGCTCCTCCGAGCTTAATATCATCATCGGCGTAAACGACGAGGACTTCAAGGAGGCTGTCAAGGCTATCTACGATATTTTCGTACTCACTCAGGAGAACGACTGACGTACTCATATACAAAGGAAGTAAGGCTATGGCTAAAAATTATGACGTTATTATCGCAGGCACGGGCGCAGGCGGACTTTACTCCGCCCTTAATCTCCCAAAGGAGCTGAAAGTCCTCCTTATTACAAAGAGAGAGCTTATCCTGTGCAACTCCGCTCTGGCGCAGGGCGGCATTGCCGCGGTATACAAGCCCGTGGACGATAATATACAGCTGCATACAAACGATACTCTTATTGCAGGCGGCTTCAAGAATAATCCCGACTCGCTGAAAATTCTTGTGACCGAGGCGGCGCATGAGATAGAGACCATCATCAACTACGGCGTGGACTTTGACCGCGACGAAAACGGCGAGCTTCACCGCACCTTAGAGGGCGGACACTGCCGTCACCGCATTTTCCACCACAAGGATTCCACGGGCTTTGAAATAACCACAAAGCTTCAGGCGGCGGTCAAGGCGCAGGACAATATCGATATACTGGAAAACGCCCTGCTGTGCCGTCTTGAAAAGACGGAGACGGGCTTCTCCGCCGACATCAGCGTGAACGACGAGCACGATACATACAATTCCCGCTACTTTATCATGGCGACGGGCGGTATCGGCAGAGTGTACGACTACACCACCAACTCCGCTATCGCAACGGGCGACGGTATCACTCTTGCCTACGAAATGGGCGCGAACATCAAGAATCTGTCCCTTGTACAGTTCCACCCCACGGCGTTCAACGACAAGCACACAAGAGAGTGCTTCCTTATATCCGAGTCCGTCCGCGGCGAGGGCGCGTACCTGCTCAACTGCAACGG
>JBJEQM010000172.1:0-2063 GCA_051881755.1 Oscillospiraceae bacterium | reverse complement strand
AGGGCAGCCTTATTTCCGTTATAACCTCGGATATTGAGCTGCTGGAGGTTTTCTACGCCCACACCATTTCTCCAATTGCCATAGGCGTTATCACGTCTGTCCTCGTGGCTGTTTTTATCGGACAGTATCATATCTTGCTGGGCATTATTGCCGCTATAGCATACATTTTTGTGGGCGCGGTCATTCCCGTTATAATATCGAAAATATGCGGCAGCGCCGCCGAGGATTTCCGTCGGGAAAACGGAAAATTAAGCGGCTTTGTACTTGAAACTCTTTACGGTATATCCGAAATTATCCGCTTTGGCGCGGGCGAAAAACGTATTGCGGAAATGGAAAGCCGCACCGCTGAATTATCCGAAAAGGACAGGATATTAAAGCGCAATAACGGCATATGCTCGGCGCTGACCACGATCGCGGTTACGGTATTTCCCATAATAATTCTGGGGGTCTCCGCGGCGCTGTATGGTAATGATATCATTGGCTTTGACGGGGTAATTATCCCGACTGTCGCCATGTTTTCATCGTTCGGACCCGTTATCGCCCTTGCAAATCTCGGCGGAGGCTTGCAGCAGACCTTTGCCGCCGCGGACAGAGTGCTGGATATACTTGAAGAAAAGCCTGCCGTCCCCGAAATTACTGGAGGCGCAAATATAAAATTCACGGGCGCAAATGCAGATACCGTCAGCTTTTCCTACGGCGGCGAGACCGTGCTTGACGGCATTTCTCTTGATATTCCCCGAAGCGGAATTATCGGTATCACGGGCAAAAGCGGCAGCGGAAAATCCACGCTGTTAAAGCTGTTTATGCGCTTTTGGGAAACAAGCTCGGGACGGATATTTATCTCGGGCAAAAACATCAATTCCGTCAAGACAAATTCCCTCCGCGACAGCCAGAGCCTTGTCACGCAGGATACCCATATTTTTAAGGACACCATTGAAAATAACCTTAAAATTGCAAAGCTTGACGCAACCCGCGAGGAGATAGAGACTGCCTGCAAAAAAGCATCTATACATGATTTTATCATGTCCCTGCCCAAGGGCTATGAGACGGAAGCGGGGGAGTTGGGAGATATGCTTTCGGGCGGAGAAAAGCAGCGTATCGGCGCGGCGAGAGCATTTCTGCATGATTCTGACTTCATGCTTTTCGACGAGCCGACGAGCAATCTTGACGCCCTTAACGAGGCGGTAATATTGAAGTCCATTGCGGAGCAGCGGGACAAAAAGGCGATACTGCTGGTTTCCCACAGAGCCTCCACAATGCGTATCGCAGACAGAAGCTTTTCCGTGGAAAACGGGAGGAAGTGCTGATGAAAACGCAGGATAAGCGTCAGCGCGAAAAGCAAGTGGTGACGGAAATGATACGGCTTTACTGCCGCAAAAATCACCGCACAAAGGAGCTTTGCGCCGACTGCCGCGACCTTGCGGAATATGCCGCCGCAAGGAGCGACAAATGCCCTTTCATGGAGACAAAGACCTTCTGCTCAAACTGCAAGGTACATTGCTATAAGCCCGAAATGCGCGAAAAAATACGCACCGTCATGCGCTTTTCGGGACCGAGAATGATATTTTATCATCCCATAATGGCGGTGCGGCACGTTATCGAATCCCGTAAGGAAAAAAGGAGCTTGGAATGAAGTTAAAGAAGATAATTTATGTTATTGTGGGCTGTATCGGATTGGGTCTCGGCGCATTGGGAGCGGCGCTTCCGCTGCTGCCTTCGTTCCCGTTTCTCATGCTGGCGGCGTTCTGCTTTGCAAGAAGCTCGGAGAAGCTGGATAACTGGTTCAAGAACACAAAGCTGTACAAAAACAACCTTGAAAGCTACGTTCAGGGACGGGGCATGACCAAGAAGACCAAAATAAAAATAATGATAACGGTAACGCTCCTTATGTCCGTGGGATTTATTATGATGGGCAGCGTTCCCGTGGGAAGAATTGTCCTCGCCTGCGTGTGGGTGTTCCATATCATATATTTCACGTTCGGGGTCAAAAACTGCGAATGATATTTCATATGCACTTGACAATGTATTTTATGCTGAATGTGATGATAGAACAGGCGTCTTTG
>JBJEQM010000171.1:0-7920 GCA_051881755.1 Oscillospiraceae bacterium | reverse complement strand
GAAGCCCGCGTTGTTGATAAGGATATTTACATTATACTGCTTAACCTCGTCGTAAAGACGGAAACATTCCTCGCGGCGGCGCAGGTCTGCGACTATTATCTTCACACGCCGCGCACCAATTTCATCGCGAAGATTTTCCAGCGCCTCGCAGTTTCGTCCCGTAACGATGAGCCGCACGCCGCGCTCCGCCAGCTTCCGCGCAATATCCCGTCCGATACCCGAGCTTGCGCCCGTAACAAGAGCGGTCATAATATCACTTTCCTTTCTCCGCCTGTATAAATTCTTCCCACTTTTCGGGAGCATATCCCACCGCCGCCGATTTTCCGCAGCGGACGATAGGCGTTTTATACAGCTTTGGCTTCTCGCACAGCTTGTCATATTTTGCGTTGTCAAGGAGATATTTTATATTGCAGTAGTCCTTGGAGTTTGTGTCGATCATATTGTCAATGCCGCCAAGAGCCTTGACAACGCTGTCAAACTCGCCCTTGCTCAGCCCCTTTGACAGTATATCCACCTGCTGCACCTTAACGCCGCGCTCACGGAAAAACCTCTCTGCTTTTTTGGTATCGAAGCACTTTGATTTGCCGAAAATTTGTATTGACATATTGTGTTCCTCTCCTGTAAGACAAAAAATTTATTGATCCAGTCTGAAATGCACGGGAATACCGTTTCTGTACTCGATCTCCGGCTCGCCTTGGATAAGCGGCAGGAAGTAGTTCAGCGCGTCCGTTGTAACATTGTTGCCCTCGTTGTTTATCCACTCGACGGGGAATTTTTTCTCCCGATTAGCAATATTTCTTATATCCGATGATACTATATCGATGCGGTAGGGATTGTTGCTTATGCGGCGGAATACCATCATCTTGCCCGACTCTCCCTTGAGCGCCGTCGTTACAGCCGCCCTGCCTATCTCTTCGGCTTCGCTGATGTCCGTCAGAGAGGCAATATGCGAGCTGCACCGCTGCATAACGTTCAGCTCAATGGAGCGCACCTTGCAGCCGATATTTGCCCCCGTAACATTCTCCAGATATTTTCCCACTCCCGAAAGATACTTGTGACCGAACGCGTCGGTAAGCTCGGAGGAAAATCCCGTGGAGAGATATTTTTCGTCGTGACAGTTTATACCCTCCGAGACCGCAATAATGACCGCGCGGTATTTTTTCTGCGCTTCTCTGATATCGTCCAAGAAACGCTCAATGGAAAATTCTGCCTCGGGGAGATATATCATGTGAGGCGCAGGCTCGCCGTTGGCGCGCAGCACGCATGACGAAGCCGTCAGCCAGCCCGCGTTTCTGCCCATTATCTCCACAATTGTAACGGAGGGTATGGAGTAAACGCGGCTGTCGCGGATAATTTCCTGCAAAGTGGTGGCAACATATTTTGCCGCCGAGCCGAAGCCGGGAGTATGGTCGGTGTTCATAACGTCGTTGTCGATGGTCTTGGGCACGCCGATTATCTTTATATCGATGCCGACTTCCTTGAAATATGCGTCCAGCTTCATGACCGTATCCATGGAGTCGTTGCCGCCGATATAGAAAAACGCCTTTATATCCCGTCTGCGGAAAACGGAGGCTATCTTTTCATAATCGGAGCTGTCCTCGGTATAATTTTTCAGCTTATAGCGGCAGGAGCCAAGAATGGTGGACGGCGTCTTTTTCAGCAGCTCGCGGTCGTATTCCGAGGTAAGTATCTTGCGCAGGTCGACCACATTGTCGCCTATAATGCCCTCGATACCGTTGATGGAGCCGTAAATACAGTCAATTTCGGGACATTCTGCCGCCTGCGCGAACACTCCCGCCAAAGATGAATTTATGGCGGCTGTAGGTCCGCCCGACTGTGCAACTGCAATATTGAACATAAAATGATCCTCCGTTATAAAATACGAAAAATATGCTATACTATATATATTATATCACGAAATCGCCGTTCTATCTATATAAAAACTGACGGTATTATACATTTTTTTCGGAGAAATTTAGCCGCATTTGTGCAGTAAAGGTTTACATCATACGTTTCCTATACTAAAATAATATACAATAAAATATTAATTCTGTTGTGCAGTATGCCGATTGAATATTTGCGGCATATATGATATACTTGTTTTGATTTTTGATTTTTTGGAAATATACCATGAGAAAGGATAGTTATTTTATGAGAAAGACCAAAATCGTCTGTACCATCGGACCTGCCACCGACGACGACGCAGTTATGCGCGAAATTATGCTGGCAGGCATGAACGTAGCCCGTTTCAACTTCTCCCATGGGGACTACGAAATGCACAAGGCGCGCTTTGAACAGGTAACGCGTCTGCGCGACGAACTTAAACTGCCCATTGCCACCATGCTTGATACAAGAGGTCCCGAGATACGTCTGGGCAAATTCAAGGACAACAAGCCCGTGGAAATTTTCAGCGGAGATACATTTGTCCTGACCACCGAAGAATGCGAATGTACCGCAGAAAAAGCGTGCATTTCCTTCAAGGGACTGCCCAAGGATATTTCAGTCGGAACGGCAATTCTTATAAACGACGGCGTTATCGAGCTGCGCGCCGAAAAGATAACCGCAACGGACATTGTATGTCAGGTCATCAACGGCGGCGTGCTCTCCAACAATAAAGGCATAAACGTGCCCGGCGTGGAGCTTTCCATGCCCTACCTCTCCGACCGCGATATGAGCGACTTGGAATTTGGCTCCAAAATGGGCTACGATTTTATTGCGGCTTCCTTTGTCAGAAGCTCCGCAGATATAAATTATCTGAAAAAATTTACCAAAAGCCTTGGCTGGACAACTCCCCGCATCATTGCTAAGATAGAAAATATGGACGGCGTAAACAATATCGACGAGATAATCGAAGCCGCCGACGGTATCATGGTAGCGCGCGGCGATATGGGCGTTGAGATACCATTCGAGCAGATCCCCGCAATACAGAAAGAGATAATCGCAAAGGGCTACCTTGCAGGCAAGCAGGTCATTACCGCAACACAGATGCTGGAATCCATGATAACCAACCCCCGTCCCACAAGAGCGGAGATAACCGACGTTGCCAACGCCATTTACGACGGCACTTCCGCCATCATGCTCTCGGGCGAGACCGCCGCCGGCAAGCACCCTGTTGAAGCGGTCAAGACCATGGCGCTCATTGCCGAGACCACCGAAAAGGATATCAATTATATCTCGCGCCTGATCAAGCGTCCCATATCCATTGAGAAAAACCTTACGAACGCTATCTCCCACGCGGCTGTCACCACCGCGCATGACATTGGCGCAAAGGCTGTTGTCACGGTAACGAAGTCGGGCTCTACCGCGAGAAACCTCTCCAAGTACCGTCCCTCATGCATGATAATCGGCTGTACGCCCAACGAGACTGTGCTCCGTCAGATGAGCATGAGCTGGGGTGTTGTACCCATAATGATGGACGAAAAGGAGAACACAGACGAGCTGTTCCGCAGTGCGCTTGACGCGGCTGTTGAGCATGATCTGCTTGAAAAGGGCGATATTGCCGTCCTCACCGCAGGAATACCCTTGGGCGTAGCAGGCAATACGAATATGCTCAAGGTTGAGAAAATCGACTAAGCAAGAATTTAACATAAAAAATGCGCTTCCGTCATGCCCGACGGAAGCGCATTTATTATTATATCAGCTGTACTTTTTCAGTATATCTGCGGCGCTGTCAATGATCTTTACCGCGTTGGCAAGATGCTCCTTCATGGAGGCGTTGCCGCTGCTTTCGTTCATTTCTTTCGCCTGACTCAGAGCCTCACGGCTGGCTTCCACCTGCATTTGGTAAATGCTGTCAAGCTGCTTTACTGCGTTCTCTTCCATTAATTTGTACGCCTTTTTCAGATCTTTCAGCGTGCTGTTTCTGATGTCGTCGTAATTTTCAAGCGCCGTGTCAATGATATCCGTGGTGCGCTTGCGCTTCAGGATATTCTTAAAGGAAGCCAGAGTGCCCGAGGGAAAGTTGTCGTTCTCGCCCGCTCCTGCGGCATTGATGACCGACTTGGTCACCAGCATATTAAGACTGTTCAGCTTGCTGTCGTCCGAGCCTGCCGCGGCGGCAGCGTCGTCCGCGATTGCGGAAATACCCAGCTTCTTCGCAAGCTCACGTCCCATGTCCGTTATAAGGCGCGCTAGCTCCTTTTCATGTATATCCAGACACTTCTTGTAAGCCTCGCCCACCTTGTCAACAAGATATGAATAGAAATGCTTGTCAATGTCCTCGGCGGAGGCGTTGTTTCTTGTATCGTATATATCGTCGCGAAGCTTTGAGAAGAAGCCGTACATCCACTGCTCCGCCTGCTGCTGCATTTCCGCAACACTCAGCAGTATCTTGGGGCGGCGGTTTTCCAGCGCACTTGCCAGAGAAGCACACTCATTGTTGAACCGGTCGGACAAATCGGTGAGCTTCTTTCTGTCCATGGCTATCATATCGTAGACCATGTGTATTCTTGCGGCGGTATCCTTTATCATAAGGTTGAGCATGGTCATAACGCGCTGTGTGCGGATAACGTCCTTTTGCAGGATTATCTCGCGGCGCAGAGCCATCTCAAATTTAAGGAACTCATTTTCGTAAAACTCCTGGAAGCCCTTGATATCGGGACGGTTAAGTCCTATCTTGCGGCGGTATTCGTCGATACCGCTGACGCCGTATACAAAAGCGTTGGGCATGATAGTCTCGCAGCGCTCGGTGATACGGTTAAGTATCTTTTCAATATCCTCCTCGGAGTTCATGGCGTCTATCATGTTGACCAGAACGAACAGCTTGGTAAAGCTCATGGGACGTATATGGCTGGCAAGAAATACCTGCTCCGATTCCGAGAACGGCGACAGAGCGGAAGCAACATAGATTACCGCGTCCGCGTTTACAAGATAATCCTGTACCTGCTTGTCAAGACAGTCAAGGTCGCTGAGCCCCGGTGTATCCACAATGCGTATCTCTTTCAGTATCTCGGCATTGTCGCGGATATCAATATAATCCAGCGTGTCGGGGAAAGCGCGCATAAGCTTTTCAAGGCGTTCGCGCACAAGGTCGTCTGCGGTGAGAGTAATGCGCTGACCGTTTTTCAGCACAGCCTCCGCGGAGGGATTTTCTCCGTAGCTGATTGAGTTTATGGTAAAGGTCTCGGGGGCAACGTTGACGGGAGCGATGGATTTGCCCAGTATGGCGTTGATGATGGTGCTCTTGCCGCGCTTGAAATCTCCCAGCACAACAAGGGAGAATGGCTCGGTGCGGCGCTTGGTAATGGCTTTGTCCCACTCTTTAAGGCGCTCGGTAAATTCGTCGCCCAGGATATGACAGATAGGCTTGCTGTCCAGCAGGCTGCACATTTTTTTCTGTATCTCCTCGATATCGGGCTCCGCTGCTGCGTAATTAAGCATAGCTTCGGACATTATCAAACACCTCCCTTTGCATTTTCAGCGCCGATGATAATTTCACATCTGATCTCCAGCGCCTGCTTGTTGACGGTGTGAACATCGTCCTTTTCAATATCCGTGCGCCAGTTGTATAGTATCTCGCAGTTGAGAAATTCCATTCCCGCAAAAATACGGCGCTCCAGCCTGTTCCATGAATCGTCAAGGGAGATGCTGCGTGCGGGGGTGATATGGAGGGTCTCATACATTTTAAAGATACGCTCCCTGTCAAACGCACAGCCCGTACGGCTGTATATATCGTTTATACCCTTTTCGCGTATGCTGCTTATTATCTTGCCGTAGTCCGAGGGCTTGTCGCAGCATATGATACCCGCGCGGTCGGCGGTGACGTCTGAGAGGGCTATCCAGTTCAGCATTGCCGACGTAAGCTGCTTGCTGTTGTTGTCGGACACGGGATTTACAATATCAGTATCCATTATTACGCCGAAATAAGGCGCCGCCATATAGTAAATACAGTGGTTGTTCTGGATATGTCCGCACTCGCAGCCGATAAGGAACCTAAGCTCCTCCTTGGTGCATACATCGCACAGACCCGACGTTAATACAATAGTGGGGTCGGTGTTTTCGGCGGATATGGTATATATTTCAAATTTGCCCGGTGCGTTTCTCACATAGACCGCAGGCATACGTATCTGAAGCCTTTCGGAGCAGGTCTTTACCGCGTCGTAGACCTCGGGGAATTTCATGGAGCCAACCTCGTCGGCGGTCTGGAAAACGCGCTTGAATTTGTTGGGTATCTCGGTGGTGACAAGGTTTTTGTATATCTTGTTCCAGCCCGAATATGTGTTGAATTTCTGGCGCAGGAAGAAGTCCGCGTCCAGAGCGTAGTCTATCCTGCCGCCTACGATATGGTCTTTGTAGGTCCTTGTTCTTGCGGCAAGATATGTATTGAAGCTGGTGTCTATATCAAGCAGGGGATTCTGTCCTGCATTTGAACCGATAGAATCGTTCATTGGGTGATCCTTCCTTTCGGGTGTACATTATTCTTCGTCGGCGTTATCGGTAAGAGCCTGATGAAGATTATAGGTCTCCGCAAGGAGAGCGCCTGTGTATTCGGCAATATTCTGCAGCTTGATCTTCTCATTGTCGGACATGGTCTTGCGCTCCGCCTTAAGCTGATTGAGGCTGTCCAGAGTCTGCTGCGTATCGAGGAGTATGATCTCGGTCTCCTGCTCGATCTTGGATTTCAGACCCTCGAATGCGGAGTAAACCTGCTGACGCACCGTCTCGGAGAAGTCGCTGGATATCTTCATTTCGTGGAATTGCTTCTGAACGGAGTTCTTGAAGCTCTGCTTGTATTTGTCGATACGCTCCTGGACAAGAAGCTTATCAACGGAGAATTTGCCCGTGAATGTACCCGCAAGGCTGGCGATAGCCATAATGCAGAGTGTGGCGGGACCTGCGGCGGCAATACCCAGTACACCCACAAGATAAATAGCGGCATAGAATGTTGCGGCAAAACCTACAAAGCCCGTAGCGCCGCCGAGAAGTGCACCCTTTATGCCCGCCTCGCGGAAGCCTACGAACAGTCCGCCGATACCAACATTACCCACGGCAACGCCGATAATGGAATCCACTACGCCGCCGTTCTGGGAGTGCTTCTGAGGCACGGCGAACATCTCCTGGATCCTTGCAACGGAGGCGAAAAATTCGTCCTCGAAGGATTGCAGACGCGCCGCTTCGTCGCTGAGGGCAACGTTAATCTCGTTCTGTATCTGCTCACAGATAAGCTGAGCCTTGTTCTCGATATTTTCCTTTATCTTTTCGGTCAGCTTGGTGTATACTATTTTCAGCTTGTCGCGCTTGAGATCCTCGGCAGACATGGGATAGTCGTCGATGACCTTCATGGCGGTCTCCTCGATCTGAGCCCAGTAGCCGTCAAGTATAGGCTGCAAGCCCTCGAATACCTTGTTTGCAGCGTCATTGATACGAACAAATTCCGCACGCTTCTTTGTACGGATATCGTCGATCTCCTCGATGGCAGCGGTATATTTATCCATGAACTCGTCGGTCTCCATCATAAGGGAGTTTTCACGGATAACGATGGAGTTGATTATCTCCGAGCCGGAGCTGATTATCTTGTTTGCCAGTATCTGGAGAGTTATCGCACCGCGCTCCTTGGTGAGCATGGTCTCCAGTACGCGCTCAAAGGTGGGGAAATTACTCTCCTCCAGCATGGCAGCGTCGTTGTTTTCCTTGGCGATAAGGGCTTTCTTTGCGTATACGCCGATTACCTTGGGCTTGCCTATCTTGCGCTTGTATACGGCAAATTCCTTGGAATCCTCGCCCATTACCATTTTTGCCTTTTCCATTACATAGCTGCCTATACGCTTTTCTACCGTCTCGACGATACGATCCTCGTCCTCTTTAGAAAATGTACCGAAGCAGTTTACGGCGAAAATGATACGTCCCATATCGCTGGTGAGCATCTTCTTTTCAAGGAACTCCTTTTCAAACTGTGAGAACGGCGAATTTGCGCTGATAACG
>JBJEQM010000170.1:0-2071 GCA_051881755.1 Oscillospiraceae bacterium | reverse complement strand
TGAAGGTCATCTTAACTCCCGCGTCGGACTGGTTTATCTGATTTACAATATCGGAAATGGTGCTGTCCTTAGTGAATGTGAAATCAACGCCGTTGATGGTAAGATTGTAGTTGCCGTCGGCGTCCGCCTGAAGCTCCTTTGCAAAAGCAATGCTGCCCAGCGAAGAGCCCAGCGCCATTCTGCTGGAGGTGTCATTGACAAGACCTACCGCCTCCTTATTGTAGCCAACATCAAACGTGTGGTAGATACCGTCATCGGTCGAATTGAATACCAGATCCGAAGTGCCGTCCTTAAAGCTGAATGACTGCGCGTCCGTCTTGATATCCTTAAAGGTATCATTTACGGCAGCAATAAAATTAGCTTTGGACTCGTCAGCGTCAGCGCCGCCTGTAAAGGTAACATTACGCTGAGTGCCATCAAAGGTCATTTTTACCGTATATTCCTTGTCGGCAACATTATTGGAAAAATCAAGCGTAACGCTGTCTGCGGAAATTGAGCCGGAGGATTCCACGCAAGCCGATGTTGCAGCGGAAGCATTGCTGATATAATATGTAGCGGCAAGCGCCGTAGAGCTTGCATTTGCAACTATCTTGTCGCTGGAAGTGTCGCACGTGTACTTGTTCATGTTGGCATAAGCCTTGATAGAGCTTGAAGAGTCGATTTTCAGGAATTTATCCTGAAAGCTCTGAATTTTGCTTATGATTGCGCGATAGCCCTCCTGCTTCCACTGAAGAGTCTGAAGCTTCTGCTTTTGGGAATTAAGTCTGTTCTTGGTATTGGCAGCCATTGCCTTGACCAGCGATTCCGTATCCAGACCGGAAATAAGACCTGCCATTCTGGTTCCGGATAATATTGACGAAGAACTCGTGCTTGATGTACTCGACATATAAAACACCCTTTCCGTTAATCTTTATTATTTTTACCGCCCGCCATGATCTGGGCAAGCAGGTTTGCAGACGGCTTGTTCACCGCAGCCTGCATATTGAATTTTTCTGTATCATAAAGCTCGTTGCGAATTATCTTGATATCGCTCGGAGCGTCTATACCAAGCTTAACTCTGTCTCTCGATATCTCCACCACAGTGACCTTGATATTATCGCCGACGAGAAAGCCTTCATCTTTTTTTCTGGTAATGACAAGCATCAGATCTCCTCCTTTTTAAAGGCAGGATATTTGATAGGATAGCTTTCCTGAGCAATTATCTGCACCGCAGTACGCTTTTCTGAATTTACCACAATAGGGCTTTTCATATTTACCGTTGTATTGACATACTCGTCGGGAATGACCGCAATAACAAGATAATCGGGGGCGAAGCCGCTTTCCGCGCCGAGAGTCTCCAGCGTTTCACCGTCAAGCGCCACAAAATAATCTCCGGCAAAATCCCTCGGGTCAAAAACGATAAAGCACAGGTTTTCGTTATCAAGACTTTGCAGCCACATGGGGTACTTATTTTCTCCGCAGGGAGAAATAAGCACGAAACGGTGGTCGTCCTCGAAGGCATATATCCCGTTGGGAAAGCTTATGACTTCATCCGGGGAAATATCTATCTCGCCGAAATCTCTTGTATTGATCAGCATATAAAAACTCCATTCCGCCTGCCGCGCAGCGTTCAGGCAATAACGTCCACTTCGCCCTTATAATTGGGGTCAGCGCTTCTGGGGAAATAAATCGGGTCGCCGACATACTCGATCTCAAGGTCGGGCATCTGGCTGATAACAAATTCAATGCTTCCGGGGATAAACTCAAATCCGCTTGAAAGGTCGGGCAGCGAAAATTCCTCATCGGAGGAGCTGCTGTCCATGCTGTAGTTGATGCTCAGCATGCCGTCGTTGTAGCTTACGCGGCTGGACTTGGACTTGGGAAGCTGATTGAGGATAGCCTCAATGCTTCTGGAAGCGCCTCTTGCAGCAATATGAGCGGAGGACTTCTGTCCGCTGCCGAGAGCAGACGCAGCCTCATCGTCGCCGGGCAGCTTAGCCACAGCGTCGTATGTCAGCGTAAGGCTGTCTGAAGAAGAAGCCACAGATGGGGTGTAAGTATCATACCTTGCCTCCGCAAGATCGATCTTGTA
>JBJEQM010000169.1:0-2079 GCA_051881755.1 Oscillospiraceae bacterium | reverse complement strand
CCACCTTTGAAAAGGTGGACGAAACTTTAAGTCCGCTTCGCGGATTTTATTCTTATACTAATAACCAATTAAAAAGTGTACAAAAAATCAAGCAAAATCTTGCGTGTATGGATTTTGCGCAGATTTTTTGTCTACACTTTTATTGGTTATTAGTATTAGTTTGCTGTTTGCCGCGCTAAATTCGCGTTTACCAACCATATCAAAACAGCTGCTTTGGCAATACCGCCAAAGCAGCTGTTTTAACATTCGCTGTATATTATTTCTTCACGGGAGTTGTCGTGGGAGTGGTGCGTACAGCCTGACGGGTCTTTCTTATCTCCGCAAGACTTGACTGGAGTACCTCCTCGGACTGCATCAGCATGGATTCAACATATTTGTTGGTCGCCGCTTTAAGCTCCTTTGCCTTTGCCTGCGCCTGATTGAGTATCTCCGCAGCCTGCTTCTGTGCAGTCTTGGTTATCTCATCATCGGAGGCAATGACCTTGGCGCGCTCCTCGGCGCGGCGGATTATCTGCTCCGCCTCCTTGTTGGCGTCTTTCACTATCTCCTTTCTGTCAAGTACGATATGCCTTGCGTCGCTCATTTCCTTGGGAAGATTAAGCCTCAGGTCGTTTATGCAGTTGCGCATTTTTTCACTGTCGATAACGGATTTTTTGGCGTTGAAAGGCACTGCCGACGCTTCATCAAGAATATCGTCCATCATATCGAGAATTTCATCAACCATCATAATACAATCAATCCTTTCTGTATTTCAAAAAACGCCGTCAGCGGCGCGGTAATTCCTTTGGAACGAGCCTGTCCGTTATATCGCTGAGGATACATTCGGGTACGAAATGACTTATATCTCCTCCGAAAAAGGCTATCTGCTTGACAACGCTGGAGGAAAGATACATATTTTCCGCGCTTGTGGTAAAGAATACCGTTTCCGCGCCGTCGTAGAGTATCTTGTTGGCAAGCGCCATCTGAAATTCATATTCAAAGTCGGACACCGCACGCAAGCCCTTTATAATGGCGCAGGCACCCACATTTTTTACATAATCCGCCAGCAGACCGTCCAGTATATCCACAACGATATTGTTTTCCTCCATGCTGCCCAATACCTTGTTAAGCAGCTGAACTCGCTCCACCGTGGTAAAGGAGGGGCTTTTTACGGCATTTACCGATACAAGCACTATGACCTTGTCGAAAAGCTTGGCGGCTCTGCGGAATATATCCATATGTCCGAAGGTTACCGGGTCAAAGCTGCCCGGACAGACGGCTATTCTCATAATAAAAACTCCTTATTCGTCATCGGGCACGTCTCCGAATGGTATACGGTATACCGTGACCTCTATCTTGCCGTATTTGTAAGTTCTGGACTTTACAAGCCTGCCTATATCGTCGGGGAGAACAAGTCCGGTTTCATGTTCGCATACGACTATGCCCCTGTCCGACATATGCTTTTCCAGCAGAGGGAGCGCTTCTTCAAGGATACCCCTGCGGTACGGCGGGTCGAGAAAGGCGAGGTCAAAGGTCTGACGGCAGGTTTTAAGGTAGCCTATGCTGTCGGTGTGGAGAACGTCCGACTGTGCCTCAAAGCCCGTATGCTTTATATTTTCGTTGGTTATCCTGACAGAGCGCTGTGAAGCGTCCACAAAGGTGCAGCGCTTTGCTCCGCGGGAAATAGCCTCTATGCCAAGCTGTCCCGAGCCGGAGAAAAGATCCAGCACGTTTGAGCCGTCTATATCAAAGTGTACAATGGAGAAAATTGCCTCCTTGACCTTGTCGGTAGTTGGTCTGACGTCGTCGCCCTCCGGAGTCTGAAGCTTACGTCCTCTTGCCGAGCCGGTAATAACACGCATTTACATTATCCATCCTTATTTTTATTGGCACTCTGCCTTATCTGTATATTATACAACATTTTGCTGACTTTGTAAACACCTTTGAGAAAATTAATCAAGGTATTTCATGGCATACGATATCATAAACCGCTTCGGGCAAGTTTTCCCATACCCTCGGCGGCGCATTATAACGGCGAAATATTGTATAATACTAATCTTTGACCAACCTATAGACAAATCCGACAGCTATAATTGCGCC
>JBJEQM010000168.1:0-2090 GCA_051881755.1 Oscillospiraceae bacterium | reverse complement strand
TACATGCTCCGCCAGAAACGCGGAAGGCTTTTTCTCCGAAAACATACGCTGAAAATCACTCCTGTCAAGGAGGTTTAATTCGCTTTCCTGCGTGCTTATCCAACCGTCATATGATGTTGCACCTGCGCCGATAATAATTTTCATTTTATTCCCCCGTACTCTTTTATAATTTACTTGATTCGCCAAAGCCATAGAATTTGACGGATCAATATTATTTCTTCCATGTGGCAGGTGTAAACAGCAGCAGCACGGGGAAAAGCTCCAGCCTGCCCGCAAGCATATCGAAAATAAGGATAAGCTTGGAAAACGGCGAGAAAAATCCGTAATTTCCCATAGGACCTACCAGTTCAAGTCCGGGACCAACGTTGTTTATTGTAGCGGCAACAGCGGTAAAATTGGTAGTGAAATCGTGGTTATCAAAGGAAAGTCCCAAAAGCGAGAAGACAAAAACCACCACAAGACATACCATATAAACATTTACCGAGCGGATAACGTCATGCTCCACAGCACGGTTATCTATCATTATCTTTTTTATCTGCTTGGGGTGTAAAAGGTTTTCCAGCTCCTTGCCCATGCTTTTCAGCAGCATTATAACGCGGGATATTTTTATACCGCCGCAGGTACTTCCCGCACAGCCGCCCACAAACATAAGTATCACCAGCAGACACCTTGCTATCTCGGGCCAAAGGTTAAAATCCTCCGTGGAAAATCCCGTGGTGGACATTACCGTCGCCACCGCGAACGCCGAGTGCCGCAGCGCGTCTTTCATTCCGCCGTACATTCCCGATATGCTTACCGCAATAATTATCATCGCCGAAGCGGCAATAACGATAAACCATCTTACCTCGCAGTTGAACGCCTCCTTTATCCTGCCCTTTATAACAAGATAATAACAGCTGAAATTTATGGAGAACAGCAGCATAAATACCGTCACTATTATCTGTAAAGAGGGAGGATATCCGCCCATGCTGTCGTTTTTTATGCCAAAGCCGCCCGTTCCTGCCGTCGCAAAAGCCGTATTCAGCGCTTCAAAAACGTCCATGCCGCCGATCAGCAAAGCAATAAACTCTGCCAAAGTCAGTATAAAATATATGGAATAAAGCAGCAAAGCGGTAGTTCTTACGCGCGGCACAAGCTTGCTTACCGATGGACCGGGGCTTTCCGCTTTCATAAGATACATATTCTGTCCGCCGCTGAGCTGCACAAACGCTATGATAAACACCAGCACGCCCATGCCGCCGACCCAATGGGTAAAGCTCCGCCATATGAGTACGCACCGAGGCAGAGTCTCCACCTCGCCGAGAATTGTGGCACCTGTAGTGGTAAATCCCGACACAGTCTCAAAAAGAGCGTCAATAAAGCTTGGTATCGCCCCCGAAATAAATAGCGGCAGCGCTCCAAGAATACTAAGCAGTATCCAGCTTAAAGACACTATAACAAAGCCGTCTCTGGCGTGAAGCTCCTTTTTTTCGGGCTTTTTTATCATACAAAGCGCACCCAGCACCGCTCCGACGCAGGCAGCTATGAAGAAGTGCATCAGCTCGCGCTCACCGTAGATCACAGCGGTCACCATGGGAACAAGCATGAATATCACCGAAAAAATCATTATCCAGCCAAGGATATATCTTATCATTCTGTAGTTCATTGTTTACCCCGAATTATTTCAGAATATCGTTAATATCATGGAGCGCGGCAATATGCGACACTATAACAACAGCATCTCCCGGCTGTATCATATCGTGACCTCTTGGGATAATTACCGTCTTGCCGCGCAAAATAGCCGCCACAAGGACATTATCCTTTAGCTTCAGCTCCGCAAGCGGCTTATCCGTAATAGCCGATTTTTCCTTGATAATAAATTCCGCCGCCTCCACCTTGCCCTTTATAACGCTGGACAGCGTCTCAACATTGCTGCCGATAGTATTTTTCATCGCACGGACGTAGCGCAGTATCATATCCGACGTAATATTTTTCGGATAAATGGTAGAATCAAGATCAAGCCGCTTGATAACGTCGTCGAAGTCGATACGGTTTATTTTGGTGACAAGCTTGCCCTTGCTCATGGTACGTGCAAAAAGCGAAAGCAGGAT
>JBJEQM010000167.1:0-2094 GCA_051881755.1 Oscillospiraceae bacterium | reverse complement strand
ATATTATTTATATAGTATACTTTATGTTATATATAAATTGTATTATTTTATATATTATATACTTTTAGTCTGCAATTTTAAAGCGTATTCCCAATATTGCGGAAAGCTTTTCGCGGGTCTTTTGTACCTCGTCCTCGGTAAAGGCGGACTTTGGGATTATGAAAACATAGGATTTTTTCACGCATATGATGAACATATCCTTGCGGTCGATAAAGTCAACAATAGGGGAGTCGAGATGAATAACCGTTGCGGGTATCTCGTCCTCGGTGTTATCGCCTGTCTCGCCCTCGGTTGTTTTCTCCGAGATCTCTTCCGTTTGGTCAGGCTCGGCTTCGGGGGTATCCTGTCGGACGGTGGATATTTTTATCGTTTGGTCGGTTATCTCCACCTCGTACTCGGTGCCCTCGATGTCCGCAAGTCCGTTTTTCAGCTTCTTGGCGTGATTGATAGGCTCGCTGATAAAGTACACTCCGATAACAACGCATACCAATATCATAAACACTGGCATCATGCTGTCCTCGGAGGTCAGCAGCATCATTATTGATGACGCCAGCGCCACAAGCACTACCAGCATTTTCAGCACTACGCTTTTTATAACGTACCTTTTGCGGTAGGTCTTATAGCCGCTCAGGATAGTCTCGGCACAGCTTTTGTATGTTCCCTTTGCCAGCAGCTCCGCAGGGAGCTTTTCAAATTCGCTGTCTCCGTTTTCGTCAAACATTTCTTTAAGGATTCCCATTTTATCTCCTTAGATATCAAGATTTTCTACATACTTGGCGTTTTTCTCGATAAATTCACGTCTGGGCTGTACCTTGTCGCCCATAAGGATAGTGAATATCTCGTCCGCCTTAATGGCGTCCTCCATTTCAATTTTGAGGATAGTTCTTGTCTCGGGATTCATTGTTGTCTCCCAAAGCTGCATGGGGTCCATCTCACCAAGACCTTTGTAACGCTGTACGTCTACCTTTGCGCCGTTTTCGCCTGCAAGCTCGTTGATATAAACGTCACGCTCCTCGTCGGAGAACGCATAGCGCACCTGCTTGCCGCGTGACACCTTGAACAGGGGCGGCTGTGCGATATAAATGTTGCCGTTCTGTATAAGGGGACGCATGAAGCGGAAGAAGAATGTCAGCAGCAGCGTTCTGATATGGCAGCCGTCAACATCGGCATCAGCCATGATGATTATTTTTCCGTAGCGGAGCTTCTCTATATTGAAGTCCTCGCCGATAGATGTTCCAAGCGCGGTAACAACAGGCATAAGCTTTTCGTTGCCGTATACCTTGTCAAGACGGGCTTTTTCTACGTTGAGCATCTTGCCCCAAAGCGGCAGGATAGCCTGATAGCGCCTGTCTCGTCCCTGCTTGGCGGAGCCGCCCGCAGAGTCACCCTCGACGATATATATTTCGGTAAATTCAACGTCCTTTTCGGAGCAGTCCGCAAGCTTGCCGGGGAGGGAAGCCGTCTCCATGGCGGACTTTCTTCTTGCGGTCTCTCTTGCCTTTTTGGCTGCTTCTCTTGCTTTCTGTGCGTTGAGAGACTTTTCCATGATATTCTGTGCGATCTCGGGATTTTCCTCAAAGAAGCACATGAGCTTTTCATATACCATATTTTCCACAAAGGGTCTTACTTCGGGGTTGCCGAGACGTCCCTTTGTCTGTCCCTCAAACTCACAGTTTGTCAGCTTCACGGAGATAATGGCGGTAAGTCCCTCGCGGACGTCTTCGCCGATAAGCTTGTCGCCCTCTTTAAGCAGGTTAAACTTTTTGCCGTAGTCGTTGATGACCTTAGTAAGTGCGTTCTTGAAGCCTGTTTCATGTGAGCCGCCGTCTATTGTATGGATATTGTTGGCAAATGACAGTATAAGCTCGTTATAAGAGTCGTTATACTGCATTGCGACTTCGGCGGTGGAGTCGCCCTGTACGCCGCTTACATATATTACATTTTCCGAAAGAGGGGTCAAGCCCCTTGTATTGTGGATATGCTCAACAAACTGTCTGATACCGCCCTCGTAATGCAGGGTCTCGCTGACTATATTTTCGCTGTCCCGCAGGTCGGAGAATACTATCTTTACGCCCGCATTGAGGAAAGCCTGCT
>JBJEQM010000166.1:0-8065 GCA_051881755.1 Oscillospiraceae bacterium | reverse complement strand
CCGTACCGGGTGCGGTACATCAGGCCGTAGTCGACGGAGGCGGGGTCGGAGCCCTCGCTGTGCTTTACAATGTCAACGCCCGCCCGCCGGGTCCAGACCTCAAGCTGCTCGATAGCCGCCGCGCGGAATGTGTCCGCTGCCGCCACAAGCACCTTTTTGCCCTGATTTTTGTATTTTGCCGCAAGCTTGCCGATGGTGGTGGTCTTGCCCGCGCCGTTTACGCCGATGACCAGTATAACGGAGGGCTTTGTGTCCAGCACAAGGGGCTTATCCTCCCCAAGCATTTCCGTGATGATATCCTTTAGCGCGCCGCGTATCTCCTCGGGGTTTGTCATACCCGTTTCCTTGACCTTTGCGCGGAGCCTGTCGCATATGCTCAGCGAAGTATCAACGCCGATATCGCAGGTAATGAGCAGCTCTTCCAGCTCCTCAAAAAATTCCTCGTCTATCTTGGTAAAGGAGTTTACCAGAGCGTCGAATTTGCCCATAATGGAGTCCTTGGTCTTTTTCAATCCTGCCGCGATCTTGCTGAAAATATTCATTTCCGTGACCTCCCTTATATTTCGTATCTTCTCAGTATATCAAGAAATTCTTCAATATTGCTTTCCTGCTCGGGCGCGCTCGACCCGAATACCTTTCGCGCCGCCTGAAATTTTACCTTGACATTTTTGCCGTATGCGGGGAAAACACAGTTGAAAGCATACTGTCCGAAAATAGTTTTGCGTATCATTAGCTTTGCCGCCGAGCCAAGGTCATATGCCGCCGCGGAGGATCTCCCCATAAAATATTCCACCGTGTTCGCCTGAATAGTCAGCAGCCGCCCCTCAGTGGTCACCGCCGCATATCCGGGATTTGCGCGGTTGAATCTCGTCCCCGCAAAAAATCCCGTCGGCTGAAAAACGCAGTATATCATACCCGAGTAACATTCGCCGTATGTAAGCATATTGTCAAAAGCCGTTTTAGCCGTGTCAAGGTCAAGCATAATATTACCCCTTTAATTTGTATCAATATTCTGCGGCGGCTGTTCCAGACGAAGTATCTTGGACGTACCCTTTTCCTGCATTGTAACGCCGTACATTACATCGGCTTCGTCCATAGAGCCGCGGCGGTGGGTTATAAGTATAAACTGGGTCGTGTCCGTGAACCTGCGGAGATATTGTGCGTATTTTGTAACATTGATGTCGTCCAGAGCCGCCTCGATCTCGTCAAGGATACAGAACGGCGCAGGCTTTAAGCGCAGGATTGAGAAGTATATGGCAATTGCCACAAACGCCTGCTCGCCGCCCGAAAGCAGGGACAGATTTTTTATTACCTTGCCCGGAGGGGCAACCTTTATTTCAATGCCCGATTCAAGCACATCGTCGGGGTCGGTGAGAGAAAGCTCGGCGTGACCGCCGCCGAACAGCTCCACGAAAATCTGCTTGAAGTTTTCGTTTATCTGATTAAAGCTGTCGGTGAACTGACGGCGCATATTGTCCGTAAGCTCGTCAATAAGCTTTTCCAACTCACGCTTGGAGGTCTCCACATCGTTAAGCTGACCCGACATAAAATTATATCGCTCCGATACCTCTTTGTATTCCTCGATAGCGGCAACATTTACGCTGCCAAGGGAGCGTATCTTCTGCTTTATCTCCGCAAGGTCGCGCTGTACAATGAGCAGGTCGTCTACGGGCTCTGCGATTTCCACCGCCTCGGAGAGGTACATATTATACTGCTCCGCCATGTCCGCGATTATCTTGTCGCAGCTGCCTTGTACGGATATGCGGCGCTCTTCAAGACGGGTCATTTCGCGGCTGAATTTCTCCTTGCCGTCGTTCAGCTCACGCACCCGCGCGCGGCTCTCGTTGGACTTCTGCTCCATTGTCCGCTGCAAGGACTGCGCCTCCGCGATTTTCTCGTTTATGCCTGCAATATCCGTCTTTGCACCTGCCAGCTTTGCTTCCAGAGCGGCAATCATGTCCTCTTTTTCCTTGATGATATTGCGCTGCTCCTCCAATTCCAAAGCCAGCCGCGCGGAGCTGTCGCCTATGGCAAGACACTGCTCCTCCAAACGCTTTATCTCCGCGTTGAGGGCTTCGATGTCCTTGGAAAGCTCCGTTTCTTTCAGTTTCAGCGCGGACATTTCCTCCGTCAGCGACTCACGCTTTTTCTGTAACTCCACACGCTGCTCATCATTTTCGGAAACTATCTTTTCCTTTTCCGCAATAAGCTTGTCCGTGTTTGCAAGCTCGGTCTTTGCTTCGGCGAGAAGCTTTTCCGTGTCCGCAAGCTTTTTCTTGTACGCCGCCGCGCTTTCCTCCGCGTTTTTCAGCAGATTGTCATTCTGCATGAGCATCGCTTCGATACGGTTTATCTCCGCCTCAAAGCGTATCTTGTCGGAGTTTACCGTGTTTATCTCCTCGCGGGCTGCTTCAATGTCAAAGCCTAATTTATCGTATTCCGCCTGATATTTTTCGCATATCTGCTTTACACCTACAAGCTTTTCCGCAAGAGCGTCTTTCTCCTTGGTAAGCTTTTCTATATCATTTTTACGCGTCAGTACGCCGCTTGTCTTGGAAGCGGAGCCTCCCGTAAATGAGCCGCCCGCGTTGATTACCTGACCGTCCAGTGTGACGATACGGAACTTGTAGCCGTACTTTTTCGCTATGTTGGTGGCAAGGTCAATATCCTCCGCAACAACAGTCCTGCCGAGAAGAGAGTTGTATATGCCCGTGAATTTAGGGTCAAACTCCACAAGGTCTACCGCCAGAGCCACAAAGCCCGCACAGCCGTCCAGACCGCTCTCGTTAAGACGGTTGCCCTTTACCGATGTAACGGGCAGGAATGTGGCGCGTCCCGCCTTTGTCTCCTGCAAAAAGCGTATGCCGCGCTTGGCGATGTCCTCGTTTTCCACGATAATATTCTGCATAGCCGCGCCCATGGCGGTCTCAATGGCAAGACTGTACTCCGCGTCCACTTTGATAAGCTGCGCCGCCGAGCCGTGCACTCCGCTGAGCTGACCCGTCTTTGCGGCTTTGAGTATCTGCTTGACCGAGTGGGCAAAGCCCTCCATGCTGTTTTCAAGGTCGGTCAGCATATGGATACGCTGCTCCTTGTCGCGGATAGAGAAGCTTATGTCCTCCTGCTGCTTTTTTGCGGCGGCAAGCTTTTCTTCACGTCCGCCGCGAAGCTTGGTAAGACCGCCTATGCGGTTGTTCAGCTCGCCCTGCTTTTCCTCAAGCAGCGTGATACCGTCCTCGGTATCGCGCTTTTCAGCACGAAGCTTCTCGCTGTCCGCACGGATATCCTCGCCCCGCTCATCGGCAAGACGAAGCTGCTCCCTTATATCGGAGAGGGTCTGCTCACCCGTGCTCAGCGATACATTGTATTCCGACTGCTTTATATATAGCTTGTTTAACTCCGCCTGTATCTCGGAGTAGCGGCTGTCAAAGCTGTCCTGCTCGGAGACCATGGCGGTAAAGCGTTCGTTTGCCGCAGTATAATCCTGCCGCGCCTTTTCTATTGCCGCCTCGGTGGATTTTACCTCTGCCAGCTTTTCCTCAATGACCTTGCGTGTCTCCTCGCTTGACGAGAGAGAGCTTTTCTGCTGTTCTTCAATGTCCGCGATATTTTCGCTGCAGTGCTCGATATCGTTCCTGCAAACGGCAATATCGGAGTGTATCTGCGTGTTGGAGCGCTCTGATTCCAGTATCTCCGCGCGCATTTCCTCAATGTGCAGAGTGTTGTCCTGCATCTTGTCGGAAAGCTCGCTGATATCGTCCTCCAAGCGCGCAATTTCGCTTTCGGTGGTGTTGTAGTCATTGGTGCTGATGAGCAGCTTATCGTTAAGCTCCTCCAGACTTTTTTTCAGGTCGTCCAGCTGACGAACCCATACGGTAATTTCAAGTGATTTCTTTTTATCGGAGTATTCAAGGAACTTTGCCGCCTTTTCCGACTGTATGCGCAGAGGCTCAACGCGGCTTTCCAGCTCGCCGATAATGTCCCGCAGACGGAGAATGTTCTCCTGCGCCGCCGCCAGCCTGCGCTCCGCCTCCGCCTTTTTGTAGCGGAACTTGGATATGCCTGCCGCCTCCTCGAATATCTCGCGGCGCTCGCCCGATTTGGCGGACACTATCTCCGCAACGCGTCCCTGACCGATAATGGAGTAGCCGTCACGACCCAGACCCGTGTCCATGAAAAGCTCGTAAATATCCTTTAAGCGCACCTGCGCGCCGTTGATGAGGTACTCGCTCTCGCCGCTGCGGTAAAGCTTACGGGTAACGGAGACCTCGTCCGCAGGTATCTGCAAAAGACCCTTGTCATTGACAATGTTCAGCGTGACCTGCGCAAATCCCACAGGCTTGCGGAACTGCGTGCCCGCGAAGATAACGTCCTCCATTTTCGCGCCGCGCAGGGTCTTGGAGGACTGTTCGCCCAGCACCCACCGCACCGCGTCGCCAATGTTTGACTTGCCGCTGCCGTTTGGTCCCACGACCGCGGTAATGCCCTTGTCAAAGGTAAGGCTTATTTTATCGGGAAAGGACTTAAAGCCCTGTAATTCAAGTGATTTAAGATACATTGAGCTGCCCCTGTTCTTTTAAATTTGTACATCAAACTGCTTTGTTATATTTTCATCGGGTATTATCTTTATATTGATACCCTTTTCAGCGAAATATTTTATATTGCATTTTTTCTGCCCCATAGCCTGACTTATGCATCGTGGAGCCACCCTCACGACGCACTGCCGCACATCGCCGGACAGCGCATTTTCTATCTTTTTGCGGTATATTACACCCTCGCACAATTCGCGGAAAGCGGGGTGATAATATCCCGCCGCAAGACCCTGCTCCACCGACTCCGACGCGTGCAGACCAAGCTTTATGACCCTTATGCCCGCGCCCTCAAATCTTTCCAGCATCTCCGCGCATAACTCAACCATATCGTCAAAGGGATATAATGTGTACTCACCATTACGGTATAATTCCGCCAGTTCGGTGTGCTCTAAAACCGCCACGGGATATATCCGCACCGTGTGGGGCGCGATGGAAATTATCTCGTTCATGGTGTTTATCTCGTCAAGCATTGTGCTTTTGTATAACCCAGTCATCATCTGCAAGCCAAGCTCAAAGCCGTACTGCTTTATCATAGCCGAGGCGTTCCGTACATCCTCGGGCGAGTGCCCCCGCCTGTTTGCCGTCAGCACCTCCGCCGACATACTCTGCGCGCCAAGCTCAATTGAGGTCACGCCGTACCTTTTCAGCAGGCGCAATATATCCTCGTCAATGCAGTCGGGACGGGTGGAAATCCTTATGCCCGCAAGATGATACTGCTGTATAAACTCATGCGCCGTTTCAAGGAGCTGTACCATATAGCCGCGTTCTATCGCCGTGAAGCTGCCGCCGAAAAATGCTATCTCCGTGTCCTGCGGAGATGTAAGCTGCGGACAGCTTTTTTCCAGTATATCACGCACATTCTCCGCCGAGGGAGCCGAGACCGTGCTGCTTATTGTTCGCTGATTGCAGAATGAGCATTGATTGGGACACCCCATATGGGGTATAAAAATTGAGATGTTGCTGTGCTTATTCATGGTAACCCATCAGCGCAAGGGCTTCCTTTGCCGCCGCCTGCTCCGCCTGCTTTTTGCTGTGACCCTCGCCCGTGCCGATAACGTTGGAGTTGAGCATTACCTGCACAACGAAGCGCCTGTCGTGGTCGGGACCCGACTGGTCTTTCAGCACATACTCCACCTTTTCCTCGGGGTTGCGCTGAATGACCTCCTGCAAAACGGTCTTGTAATCGTTGAGCGCCTTTGCGCGGTTTTTGTCAAGATGCTCGGGCATAAAGCTGAGAACGTACCGCGTAGCCTCCTCCATGCCGCCGTCAAGATACACCGCCGCAATGACTGCTTCAAACGCGTCCGATACAATGGAAGGACGCTCTCTGCCGCCGCTTATTTCCTCGCCCTTGCCCAGCAGTATATACTTGCCGAGATCTATCTTCTTGGAAAATTCAAACAGCGCCTTTTCGCATACCAGTGAGGCGCGTATCTTCGTCAGCTCGCCCTCGGGCAGGTGCTTGAAGTGGGTGAAAAGATGCACCGATACCACAATGGAAAGCACGCTGTCGCCCAGAAATTCCAACCGCTCGTTGGAGCTCCTGCCGTGACGGTATTCGTTTGCGTATGAGGAGTGGGAAAGCGCCTCATGCAGCAGGTCTTTGTTTTTAAAGGTATATCCGATCTTCTTTTCAAATTCGGAAAAGTCCATAACGATACTCCTTTATTTTTCAACGGTTTCCTTATTTTTCAGCTGTTCAAGGGAGCGTGATATCTCGCCGATAACGTCTCCGTCAACACAGTTCTTCGCCTGACGTATAGCATTGTAGAACGCCTTTGCGTCGGAGCTGCCGTGAGCCTTTATAACGGGCTTGGAAATACCCATAAGTACCGCGCCGCCCGTCTCGGAATAGTCCATCTTCTTCTTGAACGCCTTGACCTTTTTCATAATGAGCAGAGCGGCAAGCTTTCCGCTGAAGCTGCCCATGAGCATATCCTTTAGTGTATGCGAAAAATATGAGCCCATACCCTCATAAAGCTTGAGAGCAACATTTCCCGTGAAGCCGTCGGATACAACTACCTGACAATCTCCGTTGGGCATATCGCGGGCTTCAAGATTTCCCATAAAGTTTACGGGAGCTTCTTTCAGCATTTTGTAAGCCTCAATATCCATATCTCTGCCCTTGGTATCTTCCGCGCCGACGTTGATAAGACCTACCTTGGGGGAGTCTATTTTAAGTACCTTTTCCATGTAGCAGCTGCCCATGATAGCAAACTGAACAAGCATTTCGGGACGGCAGTCAACATTCGCGCCGGCGTCCACCAGCATCATCCAACCCTTGTCCGTGGGGAGCACGGGAGCCAGCGCCGCGCGTTTGATACCCTTTAAGCGCTTGGTGATAAATGTTGCGCCCACAACAAGCGCACCTGTGCTGCCTGCGGATACAAATGCGTCGCCCTCACCGTCGGCAAGCGCCTTTAAGCCGACAGCCATGGAGCAGTCGGAGCGCTCCTTGATAATGGAGGTAGGCTCTTCATGGATATCAATGACAGACTCCGTATGCTTGATGGTGATGCCGTTGAGGGAGACATTGTTCTCCGCCGCGGCAGCCTTTATCTTGTTCTCGTCGCCCGTGAGAATGATGTCCACGCCCAGCTCGGCAGCCGCCTGAGCCGCGCCCTTTATAACTTCAACGGGAGCGTTGTCTCCGCCGAATGCGTCTACGATAATTTTCATATTAACAAGTCCTTTCTTTTAAAAGCTTATAAATATCCGTGTTATTTTTGCCGATAACATAAGGGGTCATTTCCGTGGTGCCGAAAATAATGTAATTTTTATTTTCCGCAGTATAATCCAGCTTTGAATACTCCATATACTCGGCTCTGTTCTGCGTTTCCACGGTAAAATGCTCATCATAAAATGTAAATATCCGAAACTCGTCGCGGAGCAGGTCGTTTTTTATATACCGAGCCGCAGCGGGCTTCAGCACAAGCATGGGCGCAATAATTATAATGACCGACAGCACGCCGATCAATGCGGGGAGAATATACCCGAAAATAAACAGCGCCGCCGTAATTATTGCCGCAGTCAACGCCTTGATGACGCGTTTTTCGCAGTGTATTTTCTGATATACTTTCGCCGCGCGGTATTCCGCCTCGCCCATGGGAGCGTTTATTCTGTATACTATCTCGCCGCCGTCATTTATGGTGACGGGACATCTGTAATTATCCATATTATACCCCCTCAGAACGTGCCCGAGGAAAATTTCGAGCCGAGCTTGTTTTCCATGACGGCATGAAGCATATGCAGGGTGTCGTCGGACAGACCCGATTTGCGTATATAGTGATATGTGCCGTCCTGCATGGTGAGTATAAAGCCGCTGACGTTTTCTCTGCCCGAGGATATCATGTCGTAGCTAAGAGCCGCGCCGCTGTATTCGCAGGCGTAGTCGAAGTGATGCAGGTAAAAGCTGTATGAGTGAAAGCCGCTGTCGTAAGGCGGCTTGCCGTACAGCCCCTTTGCAATATACT
>JBJEQM010000165.1:0-8066 GCA_051881755.1 Oscillospiraceae bacterium | reverse complement strand
GTTGTGATGACTTCGCCGCCTACTGCCACTTCATCAAGCGCCGCTTCATCGCTGCTGAACACGGTCAAAAACAGCGAAGCGCGCATACAGATGCTTAATTCGGGTAAATAATATTATAGCATATCCTGCACCCGATTTCAACCGTAAAATATAAATTTTGTTGCTGCTGCGGAGCTTTGCGCGGCAGCATTTTTAATGTATTGTATACTATTATGCAAATGTAAAATTGTGCGTATTGCCGTTTTATACGGTATTGCGCGGAAAGTTCTTGACGAAACGGGGTTTTTATTATAAAATTAAAAGGTATGGTCATTAAACGAAAAATAAAATTTTTATGTATATTAACGGCTCTGCTCTGCGGCTGTGCAGCCGCTTCTCCCGTGCAAAAGGAGCTTTTCCTGCTTGATACCTACGCAGGCATAACGGCTCTGTCGGGAGGGGAAAAGGCACTTTCAGCCGCCGAGGAGACTGCGCACGGGCTTGACGCGGTATTCTCCGCCGCCTACGGAGCAAACGCCAACACCCTGACGGACGAGGCGCTGACGGAGTGCGCCGCCGAGGCGTTCGCCATGAGCGAAAAATACGGCGGCAGCGTAAATATCGCCTGCGGAGCGGTGACGGACTTGTGGGGTATCTCCACGGAGTCTCCCCGCGTACCCGAGGACAGCGAGATAAAAGCGGCTCTGAAAAATGTACCCGAGCCGAAAATGCCCGAGGGCGGTCTCGGCGGCTTCGGCGACGGCGTAATGCTTGATTTCGGCGCGGTGGCGAAAGGGTATGTCTGCGACAGGATATACGACAGACTCAGCGCGGAATATCCCGAAAGCTGCGTAATAACGTCCTTCGGCTCGTCAATATTATTCTACGGCAGCAAGCCCGACGGCTCACAATTCACCGCGGCGGTGAAAGACCCTCTCGCCCCCGAGCAATATCTCGGAATATTGCGCACCGACAGCGGCTTTGTGTCCACAAGCGGCGGCTATGAGCGGTATTTCGAGGAAAACGGCGTGCGGTACGACCATATTATCTCCGCAGAAAGCGGCTATCCCGTGGAGACAGACCTGCTCAGCGTGACGGTCATTGTAAATCACGATACCGAAAACGGCGGCATACTGTCCGATTTTCTCGCAACGGAAATATACGCCGAGGGCACGGCAGGTCTGGAGAAATATCTCAATGATACCGATTACGGCATTATCGCCGTTGATGAAAATAAAAATGTTTACATTAGCAAGGGGGTAGATTTCACCCTTGAAAATACAGGATACAGACAGGCGGAAAATAGCCTCGCCCCGTGAGATAATTTTTTCCGCGGCGGTCATTGTACTTTTATTTACAGTATGGTCTGTTTTTGCGCACTCGGGCGGAAACGGCGGTACTGCGGTCATTACCGCAGACGGCACGGTCATTGCCCGTCTGCCGCTGGATAAGGACACGGTATACCGTCCCGACGGGATAGATATGGAGTTCACCGTGAAAAACGGGGAGATATCCGTCACATATTCCGATTGTCCCGACGGTGTATGCGTGAAAACGGGAGCCATCAGCGGCGGCTTTGAGAGCATTGTATGTCTGCCCAACAAGGTCGCTGTGAAGATAGAAAAAAACGATACCGATAATATAGATGTTGTAATATGAAAAAAATCAGCTCAAAAGCCCGATATGTGGCGCTTATGGGAGTGCTGCTGGCGCTGTGCGCCGCCCTGACGACCATTGAAAGTGCCGTTTCGGCGTTTCTGCCCGTCGGCATGAGGATAGGGCTTGCAAATATCGTTATAATGACAGCCGCCGTATGCCTGGGGCTGCCCTCGGCGTTGGTGCTCACCATACTGAAAGCGGCGTTCGTGCTGCTGACAAGAGGACTGACGGCAGGGGGAATGTCCCTTTGCGGAGGAGTGCTCGCCTTTGCGGCGACAGCTCTGCTGCTGTCCAAAACCAAGGCGGGCTACACCGTCATAGGTCTGATAAGCGCACTGGCTCACTCGGCGGGACAGATAGCTCTTGCCGCCGTCATGACGGGCAGCGTTTATACATTATATTACGCGCCGCTGCTCATGCTGGTCTCCGCCGCCGCAGGCATAGCAACCGGCAACGTATCGGGAGTCGTTATTCCTAAGGTTTTAGTGAAGAGTGAATAACGTATAGTGTACAGTTTATAGTTATTAATTTATAGTATATAGTTTAAAGTGAAAAGCAAATAGTGATAGCGCAAGTGAATATAGGATAGTAAAAACTATTCACTCTTCACTATTAACTATTCACTAAACAAACTAAGGGGAGGATCAAGTCAGATGAAAAAACTAAACGGTATTCATCTAAGCCATGACAAGGGCACTCAGGACTGTCAGACAGTGCATTTTCCGCTGCCGAAGCAGGTCGTTATACCAATGTCCCAGTCAATGGGCGCGCCGTGCAGCTGCCTTGTCAAGGCGGGAGATACGGTAAAGGTGGGTCAGAAAATAGGCGATACCGACGCATTTATGTCCGCGCCCGTACATTCTTCGGTATCGGGTACGGTAAATTCGGTCATTGATTTCCTGCTTACATCGGGCAGCGTGTGCAAGGCTGTGGTCATCGACACCGACGGCGAGCAGACCTTGGACGAAAATATCGCGCCCCCCGTCATAACCGATAGGGACTCGTTCATCGCCGCTGTCAGGGAGAGCGGTCTTACGGGTCTGGGCGGCGCAGGCTTCCCAACACACGTGAAGCTTAACTTCGATTCGGTCAAGACCCCTATCGACACCCTTGTTATCAACGCCGCCGAGTGCGAGCCCTACATCACCTCCGACTACCGCGAGATGATGGAAAATCCCTCCGACGTTATCGAGGGTATACTGTCCGTGCAGAAGTATCTCGGCATACCCTACTGCAAAATATGCATCGAAAACAACAAGCCCGACGCCATCGCACTTATGAAGAAAAAGACGGCGGAGCTTAAGTCCATAGACGTTGTTACCCTGCCATCGTCCTATCCTCAGGGCGCGGAAAAGGTCATTGTATATTCCGCTACGGGACGTATCGTCGCCGAGGGCGAGCTGCCAAGCAATCAGGGCGTTATCGTAATGAACGTGTCCACCGCTTCGTTTATCAACCGCTACTGCCGCAAGGGCATACCTCTTGTGACCCGCCGCCTTACATTGGACGGTCCTGCGGTAACGAAAAATTACGGCAACTACTTTGTACCTATCGGCACGAGGGTCTCCGAGCTGCTGGAATACTGCGGCGCGGAAAATGCGGCAAAGGTGCTGTACGGCGGCCCCATGATGGGACTTTGCCTGTATGATACCGACCAGCCCGTACTGAAAAATAACAACGCTATAATTGCGTACGATAAGGTAGACGAGCCTAAGACCACCAACTGCATACGCTGCGGAAGCTGTATCAGCGTCTGTCCGTTCAATCTTATGCCCGTTGCCATCGAGAGCGCTTACAAGGCAAAGGACGTTGAAGCGCTGAAAGACCTTAAAGTTATGCTCTGCATGAACTGCGGCTGCTGCAGCTACGCCTGCCCCGCCCACAGACCTCTTGCGGAGATAAATCAGCTTGCCAAGGGACTTATACCCCGTCCCGCCAAAAAGTGAGAAAGGACTGAATAAGATTGAAGGGTTTAAACGTATCGCCGTCGCCCCACAGACATTCGGGATTGACCACCGCCAAGATAATGGGCGCGGTAATAATCGCGCTGCTGCCTGCGGCTGTGGCGGGAGTAATATATTTCGGGCTTCGCGCGGCTGTTGTGCTGCTTGTTACAATAGCGTCAAGCGTAGTATTTGAAGCGCTTTTCAACATAATAACCAAGCGCGAGCAGACGGTCTCCGACCTGTCTGCGGCGGTAACGGGACTGCTGCTGGGAATGAATCTCCCCGCCTCCATACCGCTTTACATAGCCGTTATCGGCAGCTTTATCGCTATAGTTATAGTAAAGCAGCTCTTTGGCGGTATCGGACAAAATTTTGCAAATCCTGCCATCGCGGCGCGTATTGTGCTTATGGTATCCTTTACGCCGCAGATGACCAACTGGCTGCTGCCTTACTGGTACAAAAACGGAACGGACGCCGTGACAGGTGCAACTCCCCTTGTTGCATCATGGTATGACAACGGCTCCGCCATGGTATCTCCCTTTACATTAAAGGAAATGTTCCTCGGTCAGACAGGGGGCTGTATCGGCGAGACCTGCGCCGCGGCACTTATCGTAGGCGGACTTTTCCTTATTATCATCAAGGTGATATCCCCTGCCGCACCGCTGGCGTTTATCGGCTCATTCGGCATAATGACCCTGCTTTATACGGGCAGCCTTACAATGACCGTATATCAGCTTCTTGCGGGCGGACTTATGATAGGCGCGTTCTTTATGGCGACGGACTACACCACCACTCCCCTTACAAACAAGGGCAAGGTAATATTCGGCATCGGCTGCGGACTTATAACCTTTGTTATCCGTCAGTTCGGCAGCTTCCCCGAGGGCGTATCGTTCTCTATCCTGCTTATGAATCTGCTTGTGCCTTATATCGACAAGCTTTGCAGGACATCTCCTCTGGGCGCAAAGAAGAAGCCATTATTTGCAAAGGAGGGCAACTGATATGTTTAACGAAAAAATAAAGCCCTCTCTTGTGCTTACATTAATATGTATCATAACCTGCGCCCTGCTTGTTATTGCGTATAATGCCACATATGTCGACAACAGCGGCGTTATAACGGACAAAATGCTTGCGGGCTTGGAGGAAATTTACGGTACTTCCGAGGGATATACAATGCTTGATACCGCTCCCGAGGGTATCGACTCCGTGCTGACAGACGGCACAAATACCGCATACGAAATTACCGAGGACGGCTACTCCAAGGGCGGACTTCACGTTCTTGTGGGACTTAACGCCGACGGCTCCGTTGCGGGCGTATCTATCCTCACTATCGGCGAGACCCCGGGTCTCGGCACAAAGGTGCAGGACAGCTCTTTCCGCGACCAGTTCAAGGGACTTACATACGATAAGCTGCCTAAGGCTGCCGCCGAGGAAGCCTCCGCAACGAAAAAGTATGTCTGGGGCGAAAAAGAGGAAATAACCGCACTTAAAGCGGCGGCAGAAGCCGTTACCCCCTCCGACGAATTTCAGCTTGACGCTGTAACGGGCGCAACATTCTCCTCCAAGGGCATGAACCGCGCCGTGACCACCGCTCTCAATGCCTACAACGAATCGAAAGGAGCGCAGGAATAATGGCTGAACAGAAGAAAAAGGGCAGCCTTTACGAGCTGACCAAGGGTATCATCAAGGAAAACCCCGTACTTGTAACGCTGCTGGGAATGTGTCCCACCCTTGCCGTAACGACTATGGCGTCCAACGGTATCGGCATGGGTCTTGCCACCACATTTGTACTTGTATGCTCCAACCTTGTAATATCGCTGCTGAAAAATATCATACCCAAAGCGGTGCGCCTGCCCTGCTTTATCGTAATTATCGCAAGCTTTGTAACCCTTATCGAGTTCCTTATGAAGGGATATCTCCCCGAGCTTTACGACAGCCTGGGACTGTTCCTTTCCCTTATCACGGTAAACTGTATCATTCTCGGCAGAGCGGAGGCTTTCGCTTCCAAGAACGGTCCGCTGAAGTCCGTGCTGGACGGCCTCGGCATGGGTATCGGCTTTACGCTGGCGCTGTTCATTATGGGCTCCGTCCGCGAGATATTCGGCGCGGGACAGTGGATGGGCATTGACCTGCATCTCCCCTCCACAATGACGGTATTTATCATGCCCGCAGGCGGATTTTTCGTACTGGGCGTTATAATCGCCGTTGTAAACAAGCTGTCAAAGAAGCCTGCTCCCATGGAGATAGGCTGCGCAAACTGCCCCAATGCAGGATCGTGTCCGTCATACAATAAGGAGGACGAAAAGGAATGAAAGAACTGCTTGTAATTCTGCTGAGCGCTATGCTCGTTGACAACTTTGTACTGTCGAAATTTATGGGTATCTGCGCATTTCTGGGCGTATCCAAGAAATTCGACAGCGCATTCGGCATGGGCGTTGCGGTAACGTTCGTAATGCTCTGCGCCACGCTTTGTACATATCCTATTTATACTCTTCTGCTTGTGCCCATGGGTCTGGAGTACCTTAAGACCATCGCGTTCATACTCATTATCGCCCTGTTCGTACAGATAGTTGAGATGTTCCTGAAAAAGAAAGTACCGCCCCTTTATAAGGCGCTGGGCGTTTTCCTGCCCCTTATTACAACAAACTGCGCCGTACTCGGTGTTACTATACTTAATATCGACAATTCCTACAACCTCGGACAGTCCCTCGTAAACGCGGCGGGCGCAGGTCTGGGCTTTACGCTGGCGCTCATTATATTCAGCGGAGTGCGCAGCAGAGTAAACGCAGCGGACACGCCGTCCGTGTTCAAGGGAGTACCTGCAACGCTTATCGCCGCTTCCATCGTATCGGTAAGCTTTATGGGCTTCTCGGGCTTATTCAATTAATGGGAGGTAATGTGTGATGTTTACAACATATATTCTTCCTGCGCTGACATTCGGCGGTCTGGGACTTTTTGCGGGCGTGCTGCTGACAATATGCTCCAAGGTATTCGAGGTAAAGACCGATGAGCGCATCGAGGCTGTAAGCGAGGCTCTGCCCCAGGTAAACTGCGGCTCCTGCGGATTTTCGGGCTGCTCGGACTATGCGGAAGCCATTGTAAAAAACGGCGTTGCGCCCAATCTCTGCAAGCCGGGCGGCAAGGAGTGCGCCGACAAGATATCCGCCATAATGGGTCTCAGCGGCATGGACGTTGTACCGCAGGTCGCCGTGGTAAAATGCAGCGGCGACTGTCACGCCACCGAGAGCAAGTTCGTTTACGGCGGCATACAGAGCTGTCTTGCGGCAAACCGCTTTTATAACGGCTCGGAGGTCTGCACACACGGCTGTCTGGGCTTCGGCGACTGCACAAAGGTATGTCCCAACAACGCAATTGCGGTTGTGGACGGTCTTGCAAGGGTAAACAAGGCGCTGTGCATCGGCTGCGGACTTTGCGCCAAAGCCTGTCCAGACCACCTTATCGTTATACGCAATATCACCAACACGGTAGACGTATGCTGCTCCTCCACCGACATCGGCAAGATAACCCGCTCTGTCTGCAAGAGCGGCTGTATCGGCTGCAAAAAGTGCGAAAAGACCTGTGAAAACGGCGCTATAACCGTTACAAACAACGTGGCAAATATCGACTACGATAAATGTACCAGCTGCGGCAAGTGCGCCGAGGCTTGTCCCATGCACGTTATAAAGATATGCGGTCAATAAAGGAGAACACTTATGAAGCTTCTGTTCAAGCAAAGGCTTTTCTCATGGTTTGACAGCTACGATGTATTCGACTCTGACGGAAACACGGTCTACACCGTCAAGGGACAGCTTTCGTGGGGACACTGCCTGAAAATTTTCGGCGCGGACGGCTCGGAGCTTGGCACCGTCAAAGAGCGGGTGCTGACGTTCCTGCCCAAGTTTGAGATATATCTCGGCAGCAGATACGTTGGCTGCATCAGCAAGGAGCTGTCGCTGCTTACCCCGAAATTCAGCATTGACTGCAACGGCTGGAGCATAAAGGGCGACTTTATGGAGTGGGATTACCGCATACTCAACTCATACGGTCACAACGTTGCCACCGTATCAAAACAGCTGTTCAAACTGACGGACACCTACGTTATCGACGTAAAAAACCCCGACGATTCTCTCTGTGCCCTTATGATGGTGCTTGCCATCGACGCGGAGAAATGTTCAAGAAACAATTAAAAACAAGCTATTGTAGGGGCGGATTCCATATCCGCCCTTTATATTGCGGTTTATATTGAATTTGGTTGTGCAATCCGCTGTACAAAGTAAAGCACGTGTAAAATTTATATGTGCAAAACGCCAAAATGAAAAAAATATCAAAAAAACTATTGACTTTTGCAGAAAAGTGTTGTATTATATATAAGTCGCTGGTGAACAGAACGACAACGCGAAAGACAAACGGTTGGTTACAGCGAAATTACTTGGGAGCATAGCTCAGCTGGGAGAGCATCTGCCTTACAAGCAGAGGGTCATAGGT
>JBJEQM010000164.1:0-8068 GCA_051881755.1 Oscillospiraceae bacterium | reverse complement strand
TTCAAGATTGTCGGCTTGATTTTTTCCATATTTTAAATGGTGTTTAGTATAAATCGTTTCTGCCGATTTTCATCACGCTCTCAGTAACGGATTTTCGAGCGTTCCTCAAATCGGCGAAACGATTGCTTCGCATTAATCAGCGGTTTCCTAATTCTTAAGAATTATTATAAAGTCTTTTCAGCTCGTCCAGACGTTTTTCAAATTCCTCCACGGGCATGGGCTTATCAAAATAGAAGCCCTGTGCAAGGAAGCAGTTGTTTTCCTTTAGCAGACGTACCTGTTCGGCGGATTCAACGCCCTCCACGATACACTCCAGACCAATGTCCTGCGCAAGCGCGATAATATGCTTCAGCATAACGTACTTCTGGGAGTCCGAGTCGTTTTCGTCGGGCAGGAAGCTTTTATCTATCTTGAGGACGTTCCACGGAAGTTCTTTGATAAGATTAAGGGAAGAATATCCCATGCCGAAATCGTCGATAGAGGTGCTTATGCCTGCCTCGCGCAGACCGACTACGATCTTTTTCAGGTCGGAGAAATTAACGTCGGTAGTGGTCTCGGTAAGCTCTATCTCAATGTATTTATGGGGCACGTTGTATTTATCTATGCAGGATATGATTCGGTCAAGCAGGTCCATGTCCCCAAGGTGGCGGCGCGAAAGATTTACCGATACTTTAACGACGGGTCTGCCCTCGTCAAGCCAGCGGCGTATATCGCGGCAGGTGTGCTCCAGCATATAAAAATCCAGAACGCATATGGATTTGCTCTGCTCCAAGGCGGGGATAAACCTGTACGGAGGTATCATTTTGCCGTCCTTGAACCAGCGGCAGAGAGCCTCTGCGCCGTGAAGAGTATAATTTTTAAGATTTATCTTGGGCTGATAATAAACGCGGAATTCTTCCTTTTCGATGGCGTCGGCAAAGGCGCTTTCCACCATCTTGACCTCGTTGCGGTTTATCTTCAGCTTTTCATCAAAGAAAACGCAGTTGGTTTTCAGTATATTTTTAGCCGTGCTTAACGCAATGCCAAGGCTGTCCATTATCTCGGACGGATTGCGGCTGTCTGCGGGCATCATATAATATCCCGCGTAGGCGGAGACAAATACCCGTTCATTATTTGCTTCGTTGTAAACAATACCCGTTCCGCTGAGATGTGCGGAAACTGTATCAAGATGCTCCTTTGTGAAAAGCACAACAAAGTTATCGCCGCCAATACGGCAGACATACTCGCTGTCCGTCAGCTTTTCCCGCAGCTGCGAGATAAACTTCTTCATGACCACAGTTCCGCGATCGCGTCCGATATTCTGGTTTATTACGGAAAAACGCTTCAGATTGAAATAGCACGCGCCGTAGTCTCCTATACGTCCCGATTGGATATAAGAGCCAACAGTCTTCATAAAAAACCTCAGGTTGGGGATACCCATGTCCTCATCGTAAAAAATAAGACGATCGATCATGTGCATTACTCTTGAGCGTCCGTTGAAGGCATACATTGTCTTTTCCAGTATGGGGAGTTTGGAGCGTTCCTCGTCTGTCCAGTCGGCGTCCCCGAGCTTTTGCATCATACGGTATACTGCGATATTTCCTCCGCCTGTTGTTTCGCGCACCGTAAAACAGCGCTGTATATCCGCTTCGCCGTCGGAAAAGAAAACTGCCGTATTTCCCTCGCCGCGCTGTTCATGGGCAGGGGTCTCGTAAAACAAAACCGATATCCTTGCTACCCTCAGTACACGGCATATATCGGAAAGAGCATCGGATATGTTTGGGTCAAAAAAATCCGGAATGCGCTCTGCCTTAATAATAAAATTTTCAAGCGCTTTTGAATATTCAACTGCATTAAAACTCATTTTGTGTCCCTCTTTAACCTCTTACTTCAAGCTGAGGGATACTCAGCCTGAACACGGGCTCGCTGCCTTGTCCGCTTCCGACTTCAATGCTGCCGGACATCTGCTTTGTAAGCACTCCTATCAGTGACAGCGCAAAATTTGATTCGCTGTCTCCGCCGACAACGTCTCCCGGTGATATATTCATAAAATGATCCCTTAAGCCTTCCATGATATGGGGAGGGATATTCAGTCCGCCGGCAGTGATCTCTATATCAAGTATCGAAGCATAGGATACCTTTCTGCATAGAGCGTTCACCGTAATGTCGGATTTTTCGGAGTATGCAGTACAGCCGATAAGGAGTTTGTTAAGTATCTGACCGATCTTGCCCGAATCTCCCAGCAGATACTCGGGAACGGTGCTGTCTATCTTTATGATAAGAGAACAATTCTTTTCGGCAAGGCTGTCCTTTATGCTGTCTGCCACCTGACTGAGAAGAGCCTTTAAGTCGTAGGTGGTCTCGTTGAGCTCCACTTCGCCGCCTGCCATGCGGATATAGTCAACGGTATCGCTGACCATCGAGTAAACGTCGGAGCTTTTGTTTATCAGCTCCTTGATAGAGCTTTCCATAACGTTCCTGTCGCCGTTGCTGACCGCTTCCTTGGCGATGGACATCCAGTCGTTGACGTTTTTCTCCATGTTAAGGCTCATGTTCATGATATATGCGGACTGTGAGCGGGCGGCTCTTTCCAGCCTGCGGCTCTGACTTAGCGCAAGGTAGTTGTTGTATGCCATTTCGGAAAGGAGCTGGGCTATTTCATAGAGAAACTCTGCGGCTTTCTCCACGGTATCCACCGCAAGCACCGATGTTTTTTCGGCGGCGGCTATGTAAATATGGGGGTCTATCTCCAGATCCTCGGCAATAGAGGACATGACCTCCGTGTTAATGGCGGAAGTGCGCACCTGACCTCCGATAATGCTTCCGATAAATTTGCCGTCCACCATGATCGGCGAGGCAAAATCCACCAGACCCGCATGACAGCGGTAAACTGCAGGCTTTCCGTTGCGCAGGGTCTGCAGGGCACCGTTTTTGTCACATTCCTCGCATCGCTTGCAGCCCTTTGCGGATTTTCTCGTAAGGTTGGTGCAGAAATCCGTAAATCCGCTTCCCACGGTGACAGGCGTACCGTTCTCGTCGGTGGTCAAAGCCGCCATGCCGGTAAATTTTGAGAACCCGTCCTGAAATTGCTGTAAAATATTAGGTGGTATCAAATCAGTCAATTTTAAGTCTTTCATAGCACACCTTCTTTGTAAAATACATTTAAAATGTAAATCATAACCAATGAGTATTGTACTATTTGATACTATTTTATAACATTATACCATATATTAATAAAAATTTCAAGAGTTTTTTATGATTTTGATTTAATTAGGTTTGCAGTAGAATGTATTATGTTTTATACACTAATTTGTAAATTGTTTATTAACTTGATGCTTACAATTGCTCCGTATTGTAATGAGAAAATCGTGATGATAACGATATGGCAAAGCAGCCGACTCCGACGGCGGAGACGGCTGCTTTATAATATTAATGTGAATTATATCAATTTGTTTTGGCGGAGGGGGAATTGACGGCGTTCTCGTCGGGCTTGGAAGCAAATTTTATCATGCAGAATAAGGATACGGCGGCGGCAGCAATTCCGATGGCGCCTCCTATGTTCTTGACTGTATCATAATATGCCGTGCATACATGATACTTAAAGAAGGATAATGTGTTTATGATCAGGTGAGTCAGCATACACAGCTTCAAATCTCCGAATTTATAGCGTATAAAGATAAGCACGACACCCAGCAGCACCGAGCACATTATATCCATTGAAAGACGTTTCGCTGCAAAGCATATAGTTATTGCAGCAGCGGTAAACAGGACGGAAAATTTATTCTCAAAGGTTTTGACCGCAAGTCCTCTGAAAATAATCTCTTCGATATAAAGATTTTTGCAACAATAAAATCATCATTATTTGGCAGCCTGCTGTATATATTGAAATCCACTCAAAAGTATGGTATAATGTATATAATTAATAATGAAAGCAGGATAAAAATGAGTAATGATAACGAAAATCCCACGTTCAAGGAGCGTTTTAGAGCGGAAATACTGGATAAGCTGTCGGTGAGGCGGCTGCTGGTCTACTGTACGGGATTGTTTCTGATAGCTGTGGGGATAAGCATATCGGCGAAGTCCTCTCTGGGCGTATCGCCCGTTAATTCCGTGCCCTACACCGTGAGCCTGCTGACTAATATCGAGCAGGGTATGTGTACAACGGTGTTTTTTATTTTCCTTATTCTGGTACAGTTCCTTATATCCCCGAAGGACTTCTCGCCGTTTTCCTTTTTGCAGATAATATGCTCGTTTGTTTTCGGCTGGTTTGTGACTCTGGCGAATCTCTGCACGTCGTTTATTCCAACTCCCGACGAGTACATATTCAAAATGCTGTATATAGTCATCAGCCTGTTTTTTGTGGCTATGGGGGTATTTCTGTACATCAACTCCGACTTCCTTCCGCTGCCGGGGGAGGGGGTAATGCTGACCTTTTCCAAAAGGACAAAGGTGCCGTTCCATATTTGCAAGGTGGGCTTTGACTGTACCGTGGTCATAACGGCGGTATTGATATCGCTCATTGCCCGCGGAGAGCTGCTTGGCGTCCGCGAGGGAACAGTTATCGCCGCTGTGTTTGTGGGTATTATAATCAAGCCTATCTCAAAGCTGCTTCTGGACAGGCTGAAAAGGTTTATTGAAGCGTAATACAAAACCGCTGTTCTTTCTCCATAAGTTTTTGAGTTTGTCCGATAATCATTTTTGTGATTGAGGGAGAACAAAGTCTTGTCTCGTCGATGATGACGCTGCTGCGATAACTGTCGTTATCACTTGTTATGTTCACATTAAGCACAAACAGCCTCATATTGGTATCTGCAAGACAGCTATGCAGGTCGCCTATAAGCTGATAACATCACTTTTTATATCCTATTTGTGGATATATTTCAAGATAAAAATAGTATGGTCATTATACCAAAAGAGATATGCAGGACTGAGCTTCTTCGCGGTGAACTTGCTGCTGACAATGATTACAAAGGCAATTACCGTAAAAATATAAATCCAAACAACAATTTTTTACACAAAAGTACTTAAAAGTCTTGAAATTGTGGAAATTTTATGTTATAATTATACAAATACAATTTTATCTTGAAATAACGACAAAAATCAGGTGAGTTGGATTGATCAATAACAAAAAGACCATTGGCTTGTGCATAACAAAATTTCACGACAGAACAAGGTCGGAGTTTATCGACTTTTTGTTCGGTGCTGCCCGGAAGATGGGGTATGGGCTTGTTGTTTACAACAGCTTTAGCGATTTTTTCAAAAAGTCCGAATATCTTATGGGCTCAAAGTATGTTTATGATAATATAGATTACTCTATCCTTGACGCCATGATCGTTATGAATGAAACTATCTTCGACAAGGATATAGTTGATCGTGTCATAAGCAGGTCAAAAGCGAATAATGTCCCTGTTATAATTATCAAGGGAGAGGCGGAAGGCTGCATTTCCATAACCGATGATTACTGCGATGCATACAAGCAGCTGATACGCCACGTTATCCGTGACCATGGCGTGCGGGATACATTCTTTATTGCGGGAAATAAGGAAAATGATCTCAACACGGAAAAGCGTCTGGGCTGTTATAAGGACGTGCTGGAGGAAGAGGGGCTTGAGTTTTCCGAGAATAATGTTGACTACGGTCAGTATTGGGACGGCCCTGTTATAAAGATAATCGACAGGCTGGCGGCTGAAAACAGAATACCACGCGCCATTATCTGCGCAAATGACGTTATGGCGATGACGGCTTGCATAAGGCTGAAAAAATACGGCAAGACCGTCCCCGATGACGTTATTGTTACGGGATTTGACGGCACTGTGCAGGCAGATATGTTCTCACCTGTCATTACGACCTGCTGTGAGGACGTTAAGAGTCTTGCAGAGAGGACTGTTAATGTTATAACCGATATATTTGAAGGAAGAAAAACTGAGGAGAAGTATGTAAACAGCTATCTTTCCAAGTTTACAGAGTCCTGCGGCTGTCCTGCCGATACTCAGATCACAAACCGTCAGGCGGTCTGGGATATTTACAATGTAATGACGGAGATGAATTCCCATGAGGATTACATATACTCCAAGCTTGACAGGATACTGAACAAGCCGTCGCTTTCCGAAGCGCTGAAGATCATTTCATATGTGATCCTGGGCGGATCGTATCTCATCATAGACAACAAATTTCTCGCTCAGCTTGCCGACCTTTCCGAAGAGGGCAGGACATATACGGGCGATTACACCATAGTTACTCATTCCGACAGCTGGGACACAGAGTCCGACCCCTGCACGAGCTTTAACGCTGACGGAACTTCGCTCCCCGGTCACGACCCGAAGAACAGCGGAATGATAGTATTAAACCCGATATTTGTAGGAAAAGTCGTTTGCGGTTATCACACGGCTGTAATCGACAATGCCTGCTTATCGGCTCACAAGGTGAAGAGAATAACCAAGTCTATAAACATTTCTTTCAACGAAATGTACAACCGTCAGAAGCAGAAAACGATGAAGCATATTGCCGAGGAAGCCGCGTACACAAACCCCATTTCGGGTCTTGCAAATCTGCGTGGCGCCTGCAAATGGTTCACCGAGTTTTCGGCAGACGAGAAGAACAGAAACAGACCGATGTCCGTATCAATTTATGCCATTGCGAAATATAAATATATTTACGAGAATTACGGCATATCGGAAGTGGAAAATGCGGTCAAGACCGTTGCCGATGGACTCAGATCCGCCAATCCCGACAACTGCTTTGTGGGACAGGTCTCGGAAAATGAGTTTATCGTAATAAACTATTACAGCTCCTCGGAACAGATCTCCAAGACCATCGACAGCGCAACATCAAACTTCTTTTCCCTTATGTCAAGCTTTAACAGCATTAACGGCAAGGACTATTATATTGAGGTAAACTGCGGCTGTACAGTCGTTGACCCCGGCTGGAACGGTACGCTTTCAAGCTATATAAAATCTGCCAGCGGCGATATGTACATGAACAAGCTGAACGTCAGCACCGAGCGGAAGAAGAAAGCGGAAAATACTCAGGAGTACGATGAAGAGGTGTTTACGCTGCTTATAGAGCAGAATCTGTTCCGCTACTGCTTCCAGCCCATCGTTGACGCAAAAACAGGAGATATTTATGCTTATGAGGCGCTGATGCGCACCGACGACAGTATTCATATGTCGCCTTTAGAGATACTGAACGCCGCTTCTCAGTGCGGACGGCTTTATGACATTGAGCGGGCAACGCTTTACAATGTAATGGAGCATTATGTCCATACTCCCGAGGTGTTCGGGCGGAAAAAGGTGTTTATCAACCTTATCCCGGGATATTTCCTGAATGAAGCGGATTATGCAATGATCGGTACAAAATACGGCGAATATATGGATAATTTTGTTTTCGAGATCACAGAGCAGAATACGCTGTCCGATGATGAGCTTGACCGTATCAAGAAGCTGGGCGGTGATTACCGCAGCAATCAGGTGGCGGTCGATGACTTCGGAACGGGTCATTCAAACATTGTAAATCTCCTCAGATATTCGCCCCAGATAATCAAGATAGACAGATTCCTTATCACCGATATTGATAAGGACGTAAACAAGCAGATGTTCATAAAGAGCACCATCGAATTTGCGCGGCTCAACAGCATAAAGGTGCTGGCAGAGGGCGTTGAGACCTCCGAGGAAATGAAAACGGTCATCTCCTTCGGTGTTGATTACATTCAGGGATATTACACAGGCAGACCTGTTTTCGACCCCATTTCCGAAATAGATGAAAGTATCAGGGAAGAGATAATCAACAGCAATAATGAGCAAAAATACTGATATGAATTACTTGCGAAGTGCCGTAAAGATATTGTCGGCGCTTCGCAAGTTTTGTTTTGGGGATTGACGCAAATCATAAAACTCAGGGAAACACCGATAATTGCATCTCTCCATGACGCTGACAGATGAAATGCTGCATAACAAAAGGGACTGAAATTAAACTGTGTAAATGAAATAATCCAAATTTTACAATATCAGATAACAATTAATTACCGCTGCACAAGTTTATGTCAGAAAATTTTTCCTGCAAAATTCACAGATGATATAAGTATAATCCTGCC
>JBJEQM010000163.1:0-2116 GCA_051881755.1 Oscillospiraceae bacterium | reverse complement strand
GAGAACAAGCATTATCGCAAGAAAGATAATGGCAGCGTTCTTGACCCATTCCCGTCTTTTGTGTTCCATAAATTTTCCTCCTTAGCCCTTGATTCCGCCTGAATAGGATATTCCCTCAACAAGGTAATCCTCGCCGTAAAGGAACATCAGCAGAGTCGGTATCATATATATTGTTGCCACCGCAAACGCAAGACCTATCTCTCCCGAGTTTATCCTCGACAGGAACACCGACAGCGGATAAAGCGACTCGTCGTTCAGCAGCACCAGCGGCTGCTCTACCATGTTCCAGTAGTCGATGAAAACAAGTATCGCCACCGAGTACATTACGCTTTTACACAGCGGCAGCGCAATATAACGGAATATCTGCAATTCACCTGCGCCGTCCAGCTTTGCCGCTTCGATAAACGAAACGGGTATTCTTCTCATTATCTTGGACAGCAGGAACACCGAGAACGGCGTGAACACCGCAGGCAGGATTATCGCCCAGCGGGTATTCAGTATACCGAGAAAGTCCGACACAAGGTAGTTCGGCACCAGCGTTACCTGATAGGGCATCAGCATTACGATTATGTACACGAAGAATATTATCTCCTTTAGCCTGCCTTTCAGCCGTGCAAAGGCGTATGCCGCCAAAGCCGCCGTGGCAAGCTGGAATACCACGATAGGCACTACCAGTATGACCGAGTTCCAGAATTTCATAAGGTAATCGGGGCTTTTGAAAAGCACCGTATAATACTGTGAAAATGACACCATATCGGGTATGAATTTCAGATTCACCGTTTCGGAAATGTATGTCTTGCCGCCATTGTCGTCCGCGGCGAACACGGGACCGTAGTTTGCGGCTATCTCTGTGGTGCTCATAAAGGAATTGGCAAACGTCAGCACCGTAGGCATAAGGAATATCAGCGCCGCCACAGCCGCAAACACTGTGGTCACTATCATTATAAGCTTCTGCTTTTTCCGTGAAAGGCTGCGGCGTCTTTTGGCTTTGGTATTTATATCCGTCATTCCGCGTCCTCCCCGAATTTATTTTCCGCGATAAACATTATGCCGATTATCACGATAATGACCAGCGACATTATTATCGCCGCCGCCGAAAGCTTCTGATAATCAAGGGAGCGGAAGGTATTGTTCATAAAATGCTGGAGCATATATATTGTATCGTAGGGATAATCGCCCGTCAGCAGATATACCTCGCGGAACACCTTAAAGGAGTTTATGAGGGAAAGTATGGCAACGAAAAGTATGGTGGGCGAAAGATGACGGAGCTTTATATGTACGAATTTATAGAAGCTGCCTGCGCCCTCCAGAGTTGCCACCTCCAGCTGATCCCGTGATACATTGTTAAGCGCCGACAGGAAAAGTATCATATTATACCCCAGATTTTTCCACAGGAACAGCACTATGACCACTATCATCGCCTTGTCCGATTTGAGCCAGTCTATCCTGTCGCCGCCCAATTTCAGCAGTATCTCGTTGAGTGTACCGTTATAGTGGAATATTACCTGCCATATAAGCACTACCGACGCAACCGGTACCATCATGGGACACAGGAAGCTTGCCCGAAACTGACTTACAAGGGGTATCTTGCTGTCCAGCAGCATTGCAAGCCACAGTCCCAGCACCACCGCCAGCGGTACTGCCGCCGCCGAGAATTTAAGCGTATTCAGCGCCGCTTTTTTAAAGGCGGTGTTTTTCAATATGGCAATATAATTATCCAAAAATACGAAATCCTTATTTATTGGATTATCTACCATGGAGTAGAAAATTATTACCATAAATGGTACGATAAAAAATATCATTACGCCGATAAAGCTTGGCGTAAGACACGCAATAGAGAACGCTTTTTCGCGCCATGGCATTTTAGGCGGTTTTTCCTTTGGCGGACGTTCTTTCCGCGCCGCGCTGTTTTTTTTGCGAAGCATACAGACCCACCTTAACAGTATTTATGCGAATTTCCGCAAAAAAGGCGGATCTCCGTTTTTCGGTTATCATTATATCACAAAATTTTCCGATTTGCAATTATATCTAAAATCTGTAATCAAATTTTAAACATTTCACCTATAGCAATCCACAAAAATATCCTGCCAAGTTCGGCGGTGCAAAGCTTGAATAG
>JBJEQM010000162.1:0-8117 GCA_051881755.1 Oscillospiraceae bacterium | reverse complement strand
AAGAATAAAATCCGCGAAGCGGACTTAAAGTTTCGTCCACCTTTTCAAAGGTGGCAGGTTTCCAAAGGGCAGAGCCCTTTGGTCGCCGTCCGCAGACGGCGAAACTCCTTGCCTTAGAAGAGCTCCGCAAGGGGTGAATTTCGCACGAAGTGCGAAAGAGGGGACGCCCTGCGATAGAGGGCGTCCCCTTGTTGCAAACCCAAATATCTATATTTCCCCAAACAGTCCGGTGGACTGTTTGGGGCGTAATAATGTCGGGTATCACGTTTATTTGTCGAGTACTGTTAGTTTTCCGCCGCGTTCCGCGGCGCAATGTCGGAGACGCTTCGCTGTCCGACATTGAAAACGCCGATTGCACTTTATCGTTTCAAGTTAGTTTGCATTGAATTAATTTTTCTGTGCGGACTAACTTTTTTTGCAATCGGCGTTTTTTATTGTACCGTTTCTTTTGTTGTTTTTATCGTTTCTTTAACTCGTTGTTCCAAGGGGCTTCGCCCCTTGACCCCACGAGGGCTCTGCCCCTCGACCCCGCGAGCTGGGCTCAGCTCGACCAGCTATACCGCTTCGCGGTTTTTCTTACTGCGCTAAATTCCGATTTAAACGCAAAAAATAGTGAATAGCGACCTTAAAATCACTATTCACTATTCACTAAATCATTTAAGCATAGAATGTACGCTGATACGGTTAAGGGCGCGTTTCAGTTTCAGCTCCGCGATGTCAAGCTCGTGCTCGTCGCTGAGCTGCTCCAGCTTTTCGCGCGCCTCCTGTTCGGAGCGCTTCGCCCATTCAACGTCGATCTCGTCCGCCCATTCCACCGCATTTGCGATGACGGACGCCTTGTTTCCGCCTACTTTCAGCAGACCCGAGGATACAGCCGCTACCTTAAAGCTGCCGTCCTCCATCTTTATCTTCAGCGGACCCGAGGGCAGACTCGCCACAAGGCTGATATGGTTTGCAAGTATACCAATATCTCCCTCGGTGGTACGGACAATAAGCTGCGAGGTCTCACCGTCGAAAAAGGTCTTTGCGGGGGTAATGATTTTCAGCTTAAACTGAGCTGCCATTGGTCAGACACCTCCAATCAAGCTTCCGCCTGCTTCTTAGCTTTTTCCACCGCTTCGTCAATTGTACCTACAAAGAGGAAAGCGGATTCGGGCAGGTCGTCGTGCATACCCTCGATTATCTCCTTAAAGCCGCGGATAGTCTCCTTGACGGGCACATACTTACCCTCAAAGCCTGTGAACTGCTCGGCTACGCTGAACGGCTGTGAGAGGAAACGCTGTATCTTTCTCGCGCGGGCAACGGTCAGCTTGTCCTCGTCGGAAAGCTCGTCCATACCCATGATTGCGATAATATCCTGCAGCTCGCTGTATCTCTGGAGTATATTCTGTACCTGACGGGCAACCTCATAATGCTCCTGTCCCACAATTTCGGGGGTCAGGATTCTCGAAGTGGAATCCAGAGGGTCAACGGCAGGATAAATACCCTGAGATGCTATATCTCTGGAAAGTACCGTTGTAGCGTCAAGATGCGCAAATGTCGTTGCGGGAGCAGGGTCTGTAAGGTCGTCGGCGGGAACGTATACAGCCTGTACCGATGTAATGGAGCCCTTGCTTGTGGAGGTGATACGCTCCTGCAAAGCACCCATTTCCGTGGACAGCGTAGGCTGATAACCAACGGCGGAGGGCATACGTCCCAGCAGCGCGGATACCTCCGAGCCTGCCTGTGTGAAACGGAAAATGTTGTCGATGAAGAGAAGAACGTCCTGTCCCTCGACATCACGGAAATACTCCGCCATTGTCAGACCGGAAAGACCTACTCTCATTCTCGCTCCGGGAGGTTCGTTCATCTGACCGTATACAAGGACAGTCTTGTCGATAACTCCCGATTCCTGCATTTCGTTATAAAGGTCGTTGCCCTCACGGGTACGCTCTCCAACGCCTGTGAAAACGGAGATACCGCCATGCTGGTTGGCAACGTTATTGATAAGCTCCTGTATAAGAACGGTCTTGCCTACGCCCGCGCCGCCGAAAAGACCGATCTTTCCGCCCTTGAGGTAAGGACAGATAAGGTCGATGACCTTGATACCCGTTTCAAGTATCTCGCTGGAAGCCACCTGTTCCTCATATGAGGGAGCCTCGCGGTGGATAGGCCAGCGCTCCTCGGTCTTGGGAGCCTCCTTGTTGTCAACAGGGTCTCCGAGAATATTGAATATTCTGCCGAGAGTCTCCTTGCCCACGGGAACGGTGATAGGGCTGCCCGTGTCCTTGGCGTCCATACCGCGGACAAGTCCGTCGGTGGAGGACATTGCGATACAGCGCACGATATCGTCGCCGATATGCTGCGCTACCTCGCAGACCAGCTTAACGCCGTTATTGTCAATTTCTATTGCGTTCAGAAGATTAGGAAGATTGTCCTTTTCAAACTGTATATCGACTACCGCGCCGATTATCTGGACAATTTTTCCGATATTGTTCTGTGGCATCTGATAATCACCTCGTAATATTAAGATAGAGCCGCTATTCCTGCGCCGACGCGCCGCCGACTATCTCCGTTATCTCCTGAGTAATGGAGGACTGGCGCGCACGGTTGTAAACAAGCGACAGGTGAGAGATCATTTCGTTTGCGTTGTCGGAGGCGTTCTCCATAGCGGTGCGTCTTGCAGCCTGCTCGGCGGCAAAGCTGTCCACAACAGCGCCGTAAATGATACCTGTGATATATTTCGGAACAATGTCGTTGAAAACCGCCTCGGGAGATGGCTCGTAAACGGGCAGCTCCCTGCTTTTGATGCGGTCGTCGGAAATTTCCACGGGAAGAATGGGGAGATACTGCGCCTGCTGCACAAGGGGAGAAACATACTCCGTGCTGAACAGCTCAACGCGGTCTATCTCGCCTTTGAGGTAGGGCACAACAATATCGTCGGCAACGGAGGCGGCGTGGTTTATACGCAGCTCCTGTCCGATGTTGACGTAGGATTTTACAACATCATAGCCGTGCTTGTTGAAATACTCTGCCGCTTTCTTTCCTATGGCGAGTATCTTTATCTCCGAGCCTTCAAGCTCCTTGATACGCGATTCGACAAGCTTTGTTATATTGGAGTTGAAGCCGCCTGCAAGTCCGCGGTCGCCCGCGATGACCACAAGCATAACTCTGCTTCCGTCACGTTTTTTTGTATAGGGGGAGAGAAACCCGGGATTTTCGTTCTGTATCTCGCACATTGTTTCGTAAAGGGCATTGAAGAAAGGTCGGGCAGCGTCTGCCTTTTCCCTTGCCTTGCGCAGCTTGGAGGAGGAAACCACCTCCATAGCCTTTGTAATTTGCAGCGTGGATTCAACGCTCTTAATGCGCCTTTTTATGCTTTTCATGTTTCCCGAAGCCAATTCAGTTACCCTCCTTTTTTACGGTATACATATCTTACTTGTCCGCAAGGAACTTCTTGACGAATTCGGAGAGAGCATCTTTAAGCTCTGCCTCGGTCTCGGGAGAAAGCGCCTTGGTAGTCCTGATAGCTTCCGTAATATCGGGGTGCGAATCGGCGATGTAAGCGAACATCTCGTCCTGGAATTCGCCTACGCGCTCAACGGGAATATCATGGAGATAGTTGTTTGTAACGGCATAGATAATGAGTACCTGATTTTCAACGGGGATAGGGGAGTTTCTGTCCTGCTTGAGCACGGCAACAACTCGCTCGCCCAGCGCAAGACGCTCCTTTGTATCCTTATCAAGGTCGGAGCCGAACTGTGAGAATGACTGCAATTCACGGTACTGCGAATATGTCAGCTTCAGAGAGCCCGATACCTTTTTCATAGCCTTAATCTGCGCAGCGCCGCCTACACGGGATACGGAGATACCGGGGTTAACGGCAGGACGTATGCCCGAGTTGAACAGATCCGTTTCAAGGAATATCTGTCCGTCGGTGATGGAGATAACGTTTGTGGGGATATATGCCGATACGTCGCCTGCCTGCGTTTCGATGATAGGCAGAGCGGTCAGTGAGCCGCCGCCGTAATTCTCGTTAAGTGAGCAGGCACGCTCCAGCAGACGGGAGTGGAGGTAGAATACATCTCCGGGGTAAGCCTCACGTCCGGGCGGGCGCTTAAGCAGCAGGGATAGTGTACGATATGCAACGGCGTGCTTGGACAGGTCGTCGTAAACGCAAAGAACGTCCTTGCCCTGTTCCAGGAAGTATTCACCCATAGCGCAGCCCGAATAAGGCGCGATATACTGTAACGGCGCAAGCTCGGAGGCTGTTGCGGATACTACGATAGTGTAGTCCATAGCGCCGTTTCTTTCCAATGTCTCAACAACATTTGCAACTGTGGAGCGCTTCTGACCTATGGCAACATAGATACAGATAACGTCCTGACCTTTCTGATTGATAATGGTATCAAGGGCGATGGCGGTCTTACCCGTCTGTCTGTCGCCGATGATAAGCTCACGCTGACCTCTGCCGATAGGTATCATGGAGTCGATAGCCTTGATACCCGTTTGGAGAGGACGGCTTACGGATTTTCTTGTGATGATACCCAAGGCTGTTCTTTCGATAGGCATGGTCTTGTCCGTGAGGATAGGACCCTTGCCGTCGATAGCCTGACCGAGGGAGTTTACAACTCTTCCCAGCAGCTCTTCGCCAACGGGAACGGACATAATGGTGCCTGTACGCTTTACGGTGTCGCCCTCCTTGATGTCTGCGTCGGAACCCAGCATAACCGCGCCGACAAAGTCACGCTCAAGGTTGAGCGCCATAGCCTGCACGCCGTTTTCAAATTCCAGCAGCTCGCCGGACATACACTTTTCAAGTCCGTGTATCTTGGCGATACCGTCGCCGACGGTAACGACCGTGCCCGTATCGGAAAGCTCTATCCGGGAGCTGTAATTTTTGATCTGCTCCTTGATCAGACCGGTAATTTCATCCGGGCGTAAATCCATTAATTACACCAACTTTCGATTATATTATGCGATGATGCCGCTTATCTGCTTCTGCATATTTTCAAGACGGGTCTTTACGGAGCCGTCCAGCATGGTATCGCCGTATTTTACGACAATGCCGCCGATAAGTGACTCATCCACCTTTTCGGTGAGAATGATCTTCTTTTTGTATACCGCTTCCAGCTTCTTCACAAGCTTCTCGCGCATTACCGCGGAGAGGGGCTTGCAGGAAGTTACCGTGACCTCTGCGATGCCGCTTGCTTCATACCATTTTTCCTTGTATGAATCGGCGATCTCGGGGAGGGAAGCGCCACGGTTTTTTTCTGTAATAACGCAGATAAAGTTATAAACGATATCCGAAACTCTGCCCTTGAAGATATTTTCGGCAGCGGCAAGCTTTTCGCCTATGCCGATAGTGGGCGTGCAGAGCATTTTTGAAAGCTCGGGATTTTCCCGCCATACAGCTTTCAGCGCTTCAAGCTCGTTAAAGACCTGTTCTGCGCAGTTCTGCTCGGCTGCAAGTTCAAAGAGGGCTTCGGAATAAACTTTTCCAACCGCGCCTGTCATTGGCACACAACCTTTCCTGCCGCGGCATCAGTTTCCCAGATCGTCGATAAATTCCTCCACCAGCTTCTCGTGGGTCTTGGGGTCGATCTCTTTTTCCACGACCTTTTCCGCGATAGACATGGCGATATCGGATATCTCGTCTTTGATCTGATTTACGGCACGTTTCTTTTCCTTTTCAATGTCGGCGTTAGCCTTGTTGATAAGGCTTCTTGCCTCTTCCTTGGCGCCGTCGATTATCTCGTCGGAGCGGGTCTGAGCCTTTCTTGTGGCGTTTTTGATTATCTCGGCGGATTCCTCCTTGGCGCCCTGCAGCTTGTCGGTATATTCCGTTTCAAGCGCTTTGGCGTTTTTCAGCGACTCGTCGGCGTCGGAGTAGGTCTTTTCCACCTCGTTTTTTCTCGCTTCAAGAATGGCGTTTACCTTATCGAAAAGGAAATGCTTGATAACAAGGAACAGTATCAGCGCGTTAAGCAGAGTACCTACTATGGTAGTAGGATCGATCGAAAAGAATTCAAAATTAGCTGACATGGACTGTTCTGCCTCCTGTGAATAAGAATTTTTCCCTTATCTTATGCGCCCAGGTGCTTGAGGAAGGGATTTGCAAACAGGAGCATGATGGCAACGAACAGACCGTAGATACCTGTTGTTTCGGCAACGGCACAGCCGACGAACATTGTAGATGTTGCGGTGCTCTTGATCTCGGGCTGTCTGCCGATAGTCTCGATAGCCTTGCCTACGGCGTAGCCCTCACCGATACCGGGTCCGATACCTGCGATCATGGCAAGTCCTGCGCCGATAGCCTGTCCTGCAAGGACCAGAGCCTGTGCGTTCAATAAAGCTTCGTTTTCCATAGATTAAACCTCCAGAAATTTTTTTGTGGCAATACCGCACAAGGATCGTGTGCGTATTGCGAAGTCAGATTTGTCGTCAGATCGTATCAAAACGACGCAGGAATACTCATGTATTTCAAGGAGTTTTGGTACAAGATGACGAAAAAGATGCAAGCAAGACGTACACAAAGCCGTCAGGCGGTCTTTGTGAGGTATTGCCTTAGTGCCGACTAATCTCGTCCCATACGGATATAGACCATTGTCAGCATTATAAAAACATACGATTGGATAGCGCCGGAGAAAAGGTCAAAATAAATTGACAGTACAGCAGGGATACCTACCTGGAATATGTTGAAATAATATGCGTCTGCATGAATGCCCAGCACATTGTAAAGCGCGCCGCTTGCCGCTCCCAGAGCCGCATAAAGTATAATGGTGATTATCATACCGCCGGCAATGTTGCCGAACAGACGAAGCGCCATTGAAAGAGGCGTTGCAAGCTCGCTTATGATATTCAGCGGATTTATAAAGGACTTCAGGTATTTTCCCGGACCGTGCGCCGAGATCTTGTTGTACGTTATGAGTACAAAGGTCATAACGGCGAGGGTGCCTGTGACGCTGATATCGGCGGTTATGCTTCGGAAGCCCAGCATTGATATAAGGCTGCCCAGAAGAATATACGCGAATATGGCGGCGATATAGGGAGCGTATCCCATACATTCACTGCCCATATTGATCTCGACCATATTGTTCACGGTCTTGACGATATACTCCGCCGCGCACTGGCGCTTTGTTTCGGGGACTTTTTTCAGGTTATGGGTAAGTATAAGACAGATGACCAATACTATACCGATGACCAGCCAGCCCGTGACAACGGATTCCGACAGCGAGAAGAGGATATCTCCGTCCTCGGAAACCAGCGTGAACATCCGCTTCGGACCCTGCACTTCAATATTCATTAATCTTTTCCCTCCTTCCGTTTTACCGCTGCGTGGGCGGTGTAGAAAAGCTTGGGATAAAGCTGTGGGATAGCGGCGGTGACAATGTTGATATACGGCAGCTTTACTGCGGCGAAGAACAATAAGCCGCAGATGAGCAGCCTTATGCCGTAAAATAACGCCATATACCGCTTTGCAGAGGCAAGAGGACGCTCCACCGCTCGCTCCGAGGAATATCCGAGGAGGATAAAGTTGACCGTCATTACCGCAGTTCCCGCAAGCAGTCCCAGAGGTATTTCCGGACACAGCTTATAAAAAGGCAGCGAGATTAAGAATATTATGCAGTCGAGGATAAGGGCTCTCGGCATTATAAACGAAAGCTCCTTGTTTATCATTGCGCTGAAAAATTTTATACGCATTAAATGAATACTCTCCTGACATCAATAAACTATTTTTATATTATAGCATATATTCGGATTTTTTGCAAGAATTTAAGTTAGGAATTTTAAATAATAGTTAAGGTGTGATTTGGTTATATTGTCTATATTCCCATAGTTGTGTGATATACCTTGTCATAATTATGTGTAAAATTTCCCGAAAAATAACTGCCGCGGAGATCATTGCGAAAAATACAAAAGCGGCGCTTGACAAAGACGGAAGAATGGTATATAATATAAACAGAAAGAGCGCCGACAGAACGGCAGCTCCCATCGTTTAGGTAAAAATAACCGTCGCTTTGAGAGGGTGGACGGTTATTTTTATGCTCTTACTTCTTCTTGCCTATGTAGGTCAGAATGATGAAAATAAGAGAGATAACAGTGCAAAGCATTATAATAAAAGTAAAAAGACTTTC
>JBJEQM010000161.1:0-8133 GCA_051881755.1 Oscillospiraceae bacterium | reverse complement strand
TTCTTTGACATTTCTACGGTTTAAACAATTTACAGCACCAATTTAGGGCAAAACTGCACAAAATCGCCCGATATCAAGGTATAGTATATACCGTCGTACAGACCGTTCACCGCAAAATTATGCGCCTTGCCGTGAAGATGACCATAGTAGCAGCGCTCCACGCCGTATTTCTGCATGACCTCCAGAAGCGGATAATTGTAATCATTAATGTAAACGGGAGGATAATGCAGGAAAACAATAGGCTTTTTGCCGTCCTCCACAGCCGCCCTGACCGAAGTCTCCAGCCGCTGCTTTTCTCTTGCAAGAACCTTTTCGTCCGCAGGGACGCCGTTTTCATTTATCCAGCCCCGCGTTCCGCAGATGCCGTATTCGCCGTAGGGATAATAATTATTGCTGAGCATTTTAATGGTATCAAATCCGTTTTCCGCAAGGAAAGCGTTCATTTTCGTCATGGTCGCCCACCAGTAATCGTGATTTCCCTTAATGATTATCTTGCTGCCGTTAAGACGGTTTATAAAGTCGAAATCCGCTTTTGCCTCGGCAAGGTCTATCCCCCACGAAATATCTCCCGGAATGACCACCGTATCGTCCTTACCCACCGTTTTCTGCCAGTTTTCCCGTAAACGCCCAACATGATCGTCCCAGCCCTTGAAAATGTTCATGGGCTTGTTGCACGACAGCGAAAGATGCAGGTCGGCTATTGTATATAAAGCCATATTCCAAGTCCTTTGCCGCGGTTACAGAGAAAGCTCCTTAAGAACATAGTTCTTCTGCTCTTCCTTTGTAATGACCTCGCCGAAACGAACAGGCTTTGTCTTGAGAGCCGCCAGAGAAGCGGGTATCTCATAGCCGGAAAGCTCAGCAAGTCTGTCTATCATAGCGTACTCGTCAAGGTCGGACTTCTTGCCCTCGATAGCCTCCAGCACGCTTGCGCTGAACTTGTAGGGGCTTGCCGTAGACGCGATGACCGTCTTGGTGTTGTCTCCGGTAGCAGCCTTGTATTCCTCGTATACCTTTACGGCAACGGCTGTATGTGTATCGAGAGTGTAAGAATACTTATCATAAATGTGCTTGATAGTAGCCTTGGTAGCTTCATCGTCGCAGAATCCCGCGGAGAACTCTTCCTTCAGCTTAGCCTTGATAGCATCGGACACCTCGTATCTGCCCTCAGAAGCAAGAGCGCCGAACCACTCGCGTATCTGCGCGTCGTCCTGACCGCACATGAGATACAGCAGGCGCTCCAGATTGCTGGAAATAAGTATATCCATTGACGGAGAGATAGTTGTTACAAAATCTCTGTTCCTGTCATAAATGCCCGTGTTTATAAAATCTGTCAGCACCTTGTTGGAGTTGGACGCGCAGATAAGCTTGTTTACGGGCAGACCCATATGCTTTGCATAGTAAGCCGCAAGGATATTGCCGAAGTTGCCTGTGGGCACAACAATGTTTATCTTGTCCCCCGCCTTTATCTCGCCGTCCTTGACAAGAGTTGCATACGCGGAAATATAGTAAATTATCTGTGGTGCAAGACGTCCCCAGTTGATGGAGTTTGCGCTGGAGAACATCATGCCGCTGCTGTCAAGCTTTTCCTTTATCTCCTCGCTGCCGAATATCTGCTTAACGCCTGTCTGACAGTCGTCGAAGTTGCCCTTGATAGCGCATACCGCAACATTGCCGCCGTCCTGAGTGGTCATCTGACGCTTCTGCATGGGGCTTACGCCGTCCTCGGGGTAGAATACCATTATCTGTGTGTCGGGAACGTCCGCAAAGCCCTCCAGAGCAGCCTTGCCCGTGTCGCCCGAAGTAGCTACGAGAATAACAATCTTCTTATTGATATTTATTTTCTTTGCGGAGGTTGTAAGCAGGTAAGGGAGTATCTGCAGCGCCATATCCTTGAAAGCGCAGGTAGGACCGTGCCACAGCTCAAGAACGTAAGTACCGTCGAAAAGATGGGATATCTCCGCGATATTGTCTGTCGCAAAATTTTTGCTGCTGTAAGCGTTGTCGGTGCAGTATCTTATCTCCGCCTCGGTAAAGTCGGTGAGGTACTTTGAGAAAATGTAAGCCGCTCTTTCGGAATAGCTCATATCCCCCAGCTTGACTATCTCGTCCATTGTGATCGAAGGTATCTCGGAGGGAACGAAAAGTCCGCCGTCTGCGGAAATACCCTGTACAATAGCCTCGGCAGATGTAATTTTCACATTGCTGTTTCTGGTGCTTTTGTAATACATAATCAACAATCCTTTTCAATGGGGCGCCGCCCCTCAGAATATGCGGCATACCGCCGCAGTCATAATATAGTCGTCATACCGTCGGCACAGAACGCGTTTTCAATATAATTGAAGCCCACTACCCTTTTGCCGTCCAGTATGATCTCTACCACATCAAATCTCGGCTGAAGATCGTGGGGATTTTTGCAGGAGTACGCCTCCGCCGCCCTGATTATCAGCCGCTGCTTGCGCTTATTCACAGACTCCAAGCCGCCGGACATAAAGCCGGGAGTACGGGTCTTGACCTCCACAAAGGCGATGATACCGTCCTTTTCCGCAATAATATCCAGCTCTCCGCCCCTGATGCAATAATTCCGCCGCAGTATCCTGTACCCCTTTTTTTCAAGGTAAAATGCGGCGATATTTTCTCCGCGGGCGCCAATTTCCTTAGCCGTCATTCCTGTCTGCATACAGCTTTTTCAGGAACGACATTCTGTGAACGGGCGAGGGTCCGTACTGCAATATCATATCATAATGCAGCTTTGTACCGTAGCCCTTGTGCTTTTCAAACATATACTGCGGATATTCCTCCGCTACCTTTTTCATATATCTGTCACGGCTCACCTTTGCAAGAATGGACGCCGCCGCGATGCTTGCGGAAATCCCGTCGCCCTTGACAAGGGTCTGCGCCTCGCAGGGCAGCTCGGGCAGACGGTTTCCGTCCACCAGCGCCAGCTCGGGCTTTACGCCCAGACCCTCCACAGCGCGCTTCATTGCCATAAAGGTTGCCTGTAAAATATTGTATTTTTCTATCTCCTCCACGGTCGCAGTGGCGATACAGTACGCCTGCGCCTTTTGGATTATCTCGTCATAAAGCGCCTCGCGCTTCTTCTCCGTCAGCTTTTTGCTGTCGTTGATACCGTCGATAACGGTGTCCTTGTCAAAAATGACCGCCGCAGCGTAAACGTCCCCCGCAAGAGGTCCTCTGCCCGCCTCGTCGACTCCGCAGAATACGGGATACGACCCGCGAAGCTCCCTGTCATATTCAAACAATGTCATATATATCGCTCCCTTCGGGGTATACGGCTGTCACGGCAGCTCCAGGGTCACTCTGCCAAGCTTTCCGCTGCGGAACTCGTCCAGTACGGTTATAGCCGCGCGCTCGGTGTTTATCTCGCCGCCCGATATGAGCATACCGCGGCTTTTGCCCACCTTGCACAGAATATCGTAGCCGTCCTCGTCCTCTTCTGTAGTTATCTTGTATCTTGCTTCTACGGTGTCCTTGTACATACCGTTGAGCGTGTACAGCAGCCTTGAAGCAAGGGCTTCAACGTCCACAACATCGTCCTTGACGGCTCCCGTGAACGCAAGACGTTCTCCCACAAGCTTATCCTCGAATTTAGGCCACAGCACGCCGGGCATATCCAGCAGCTCCACGTCGTCGGCTATCTTTACCCACTGCTTGTTCAGCGTAACGCCGGGACGATCCTCCACCTTTGCCTTTTTCTGCTTGGCAAGACGGTTTATAAAGGAGGACTTGCCCACATTAGGTATTCCTACCACCATAACGTGTATAACTCTGCCGCTCATGCCCTTGGCTTCGTATTTCGCCAGCATATCCTTTAAAACGGACTTTACCGCAGGGACAAACTTATTCACGCCCCTGCCGCTTCGGCAGTCGGCAGCGATAGCGGTAATGCCCTGCTTATTGTAGCATGATATCCACTTCTGAACGGAAGCTTCATCGGCAATATCCGCCTTATTCAGTATAACGACTCTCGGCTTGCCGCCGATCAATGTCTGTAAGTCGGGATTTTTGCTTGACATGGGAATACGCGCGTCAATGATCTCCGCCACCGCGTCCACAAGGGGCAGCGATGCCTTTATCATGCGCTTTGTTTTCGCCATATGTCCTGGAAACCATTGTATCGACGGGATCTCAGTCATCTGTACCTCCGATAATTTGCTTTATGCGGGAACACCGATGCTTGTAAAGGGGAATATCCTCAGTACGACCTTGCCCAGAACGTCGTCCAGCGGAACAAAGCCTACTTCGGGACTGCGGCTGTCCTTGGAATTCATGCGGTTGTCGCCCATGACAAAAATGCAGTCCTCGGGAACGGTGACGGGATAGTTGTGTCCGCCCTCGTCAAGCATGGTAAGATCCTTTATGTAGTCCTCCTGAAGCACAACGCCGTCCACCTTGACCTCTCCTGTGGAGAAATCAATGTCCACGGTCTGTCCCTCGGTGGCGATAACGCGCTTTACAATTACCTTGTCCAACGCGGGATTATCACAGTTTACGATAACGATATCACCGTTTTTGGGAGTATAAAAAAGATAGGATACGATAAGTCTGTCCTTGTCCTCCAATGTAGGAAGCATGGATTCGCCGCTTACGACGGCAATACGCAGAAGGAATGTAAAAATGAGAATAACTACAAAAAACGCTGTGATGATGGTTTCCACCCAGTCAAAGACCTCTTCGGCGTCTGTACCCTTTTTCTTTTCTTCTTCAAGAGCCTCGTAATTAATATCATACTTTGCCATTAACCGCACATCCTCTCTCTTTTTAAAGGCGATACCGCACAAAGCCGTCATATGCGATTTACGGCGCCGCCCTAATAATTATAGCAAAAAAGGGACAAACCTGTCCCTTTTCTGTTAGATCCATAAAAATACTCAGCTGATCTGTTCCTTGACCTTAGCAGCCTTGCCGACTCTTCCGCGGATATAGTAGAGCTTGCCGCGGCGAACCTTACCGCTTCTTACAACTTCTACCTTGTCAACAACGGGAGAATGAACGGGGAAAACTCTCTCGATACCGCAGCCGTGAGCAACACGTCTAACGGTAAAGGTCTCGTTGATCCCACCGTGCTTCTTAGCGATAACAGTACCCTCGAAGATCTGGATCCTGTACTTGTCGCCTTCCTTGATCTTAACGTGTACCTTAACGGTATCACCTACGTTTACAACAGGAGCTTCCTTCTTGAGGCTGCTGTCGCTGATGAGCTTGAGTGCGTCCATGAATATTTCCTCCTAAAATTTTAAGACATTCTTACCCCACGCAAGCGCCGCTCCGTATGCGGCTAAGGCAGCGGACTGTCCTTTTAATGTCAGCCATTTTGGCGGCATTAATCTCGCCGGTTCATAAGCCCGAAGGACGGACCCCATATCCGGAAGGGGCTGTCTGCCGTAAACAGACATACCTATGCCGACGGATTTTCAAATGCTATATTATTTTAACATATTGTTTTTCAAATTACAAGGGGTTTTCGCCAATTTTTTTCATTATGTTGATTATGCAAACTCGCTGCCGTCTTTTGTGAGAATTTTTGTGCGTTTTGCACTAAGCTTTTCAATATCATTACCACAGTATGCCGCAAAAGCGTCGGTCAGGACGTTGGAATTGATATTAAGCTCCATTCCCGAGGGAAGAGTGATATCCGAAAAAAAGTATTCTCCCCTGTCCTCCGTGAAATTTACCGTGATATACGGCTTGATATCCATTTCAATAGTGCCCTTGCTCTTGGAGTGCTTCTCTACTATTATAGTATCCTGCGCCATAAAGCCGCCGAATTTATCCGCCATATCCTTACCGTAAAAGCACAGCTCATACTCCGCCGCGGCTATCTCCTTGTTTTTGTACACGGGAGCCGCCATTGATGTAAAATGCAGACCCTCGGGCAGAACGCCGTTTATAGCTTCAAGCAGCTTATCATAGGGCACTTCCTCCACTATCTCGAAGTCCATGAACTCGCAGCTGCTCTCCACGCCGAGAGACAGCGCCAGAGGAAAATTAAGGTATATCCTCGGGTTGAAGCCCTGTGAGTACCACACGGGTATACGCGAACGCTTTATGGCGCGCTGCATGGTGCGCATAAGGTCAAGGTGGGAGATAAACACCGCCCTGCCGTACTTTTCAAACTTACCTCTTACGGGATATTTATCCAAAGCAGGCACCTCCCATACATCTGCTTACGCCGCAGCCCGCGCATTTTTCGCGGCAGTTTGGCGTTGTCACGGCAGAATGTGCGGTCTTGTTCTCGCGAATGAGGAAAGACTTGTCCACAAAATAATCCAGATGATCCCACGGGAAAAGCTCGTCGAAATCGCGGTGACGGCAGGCGTAAAAGTCCGTGTCCAGCCCGTTTTTCGCCATGGCTTCCATCCATACGTCGTATTTATAATGCTCGTCCCAGCTGTCGAATTTGCAGCCACTGCGCCATGCGTCGTATATTACAGCGCCAAGCCTGCGGTCGCCCCGCGCAAGAACAGCCTCCATTACAGAGACCCTGTATTTGCTCCAGCTTACGCTTATACGCTTGCGGGAACGTATGGAGGACAGCAGAATATCCTGCTTGTGCTTTATCTCCTCCTCCGTCGCCTGCGGCTCGAACTCAAAGGGCGTGAACGGCTTGGGCACAAAGGTGGCACAGCTTATGGAAATCTGTATATTTCTTCCCTTTTGGCGGTTGGGATTTTCATAGTACATATCGCATATTTTCTCCGCCAGCTCCGCGATACCCCGGATATCGTCGTCTGTCTCCGTGGGCAGACCCAGCATAAAATACAGCTTTACTGCGGAATATCCCCCGTCGAACGCCAGCTTGCAGGCGCGGAATATCTCCTCCTCGGTGATATTCTTGTTTATAACGTCGCGCAGGCGCTGCGTTCCTGCCTCGGGAGCAAAGGTCAGACCGCTTTTGCGCACCTTTTGTATCTGCTCCATAAGCTCCTTGCTGAAACGGTCTATTCTCATGGACGGCAGGGACAAATTTATCTTCTCCGAAGCTGTATAGTCCGTAAGCTTTACAAGGGTATTTTCTATATCGGACAGGTCGCTGGTGCTCAATGAGGACAGGGACACCTCCTCATAGCCCGTGCTCTCGCACAGACACTTGGTCTCGCGGCATATTGTATCGGCGGTCTTTTCCCTCAGTGGACGGTAAATATATCCCGCCTGACAGAATCGGCAGCCCCGTATACAGCCGCGCAGCACCTCCACAATGGCTCTGTCGTGAACTATCTCCGTATAAGGTACCACAAATTTTTCGGGATAGAACACCTTGTCCATATCCTTTATAATACGCTTTTTTACAACAGGCTTTGCGTGTACGTTGTTTGGTGTAAAGCTTGCCAACTTGCCATCATCTTGATACTTAACATCGTAAAAGGACGGCACATATATGCCCTCTATCTCTGCGGCGGCTTCAAGGAACTCACGCTTTGCCGCGCCCTGCTTCTTCATGTCCGCATAAAGGTCAAGCAGCTCTAAGTTGACCTCCTCGCCCTCGCCAATTATGAACAGGTCGATAAAGTCCGCCAGCGGCTCGGGATTGCACACGCATGGACCTCCAGCCACGATAATTGGGTGCTCGTCCGTACGGTCGCACGCCTTTACGGGCAGTCCTGCAAGGTCCAGCATATTCAGTATATTGGTATAGCAAAGCTCAAACTGTATGGTAAAGCCTATAAAGTCAAAGTCCTTTACAGGCTCAAGGCTCTCCAGACCATAAAGTGGTATATCATTTTCGCGCATCAGCTGCTCAAAATCCACGTCGGGGGCGAAAACTCTCTCGCACCAGATATTTTCCCGCGCGTTTTTCAGCGAATACAGTATCTTCATGCCAAGGTGGGACATACCTATCTCATATGTGTCGGGGAAGCAGAACGCAAAGCGCACGTCCACCTTGTTTTTATCCTTTACAATGCTGTTCAGCTCACCGCCGATATATCTTGACGGCGACTTTACCTTCAACAGCAGCTTTTCTATTTTATCCTTTAGCATTTTTTCTCCTATTATAATAGTATCACATTATGACCGCCGTATAAAGCAGATAGATCAGCGTAATATACAGCGTGAAATTCCCCGCTCCCGCAATATAAAACGCTATTGCCGCCACAGGGATAAGCACTATAT
>JBJEQM010000160.1:6119-8206 GCA_051881755.1 Oscillospiraceae bacterium | reverse complement strand
TCATTTGAGAATATTATATTCCTTTTATGCTAATTCTTCAAATGATTTTAAAACATACAATGCGATTTTTGATAAGGTAATTTCAACTGTGTATCACAGTATGATACATATATGTATCACAGTATGATACATATCAAATAGTTACTTTCCTTGACTATCAGATATTTCATCAAAATTCCCCTCTTATATCTTCTTTACGGACTTTGGGTCGCTTCGCTCCCCAGTCCGTAAAGAAGTAAAAAATGATAGTCTGAAATCAAACTTTAGATAGTCTGAAATCAAACTTTAGATAGTCTTTAAACTAAAAAAAACAACGGCGTGCCGCCGTTGTGAATTACACGGGAAAAACTCATAAATCAGGGATTTCCCTATATTTAGCCTGTGTATTTTTTTTATAGGCATTTTCAGCCTTATTCTGTAACGCAAGGCGAGCATTTACACGTTTTGTTACTTCATCTTGTAAATTGTTTTCGAGCGTCTGCAGCTCTTTTTCTTTTTTCTGTAAATATTCTTCTTTTTCGTCAAGCTCTTTTTCTTTGTTCTCTAAGGCTTTAAACTTACGTTTTACGACAATTTCAGACTTTTGTAAATACTCTTCCTTGCTTTCAAGCTCCTGCTCTTTTGAGATATTCGCAGAAAGTTTTTTGTTATACTCTTTTTTGAGCTGTTGCTGGAGCTCCAACACCCTACTATCATTCTTAAGACTTTCAACAGACTTCACACTCTGCTCTTTATTATACTCACCTGTAAGAAACCGAACACCATACTTTTCACGTGACATTTTGTCGATTTCAACATTTACAGCTTTCATATTTTTCTTTGAGCTAAATTCCTTACCGTTGAGCTTACCATTGACTTCGGGTACTACAACAAAGTGTATGTGTTCAAGTGACGTTCTTTCGTATTCCTTTTCACTGTCGATATATTTATGTGTTTCATCCTGATGATAATAGCAGCATACTAAATTTTCGTAACCGAAACGATTTGTAAGCAGGTCGTGTACGTCTACTGTAAACTGTAATTTATCTTTGATATCTGCAGGGATAGGTATTTCCAAGCTGAAAGCTGTTACTCTATCCTTACGTTTATTTGCATTAGTAGCGTTGTCAAGCTCTGCTATACGTTCATCATACTGTGCGCATGCTTCTTCATAGCTCCAGCTCTGTGTATTTTTTGAAGTTCTTGCTTTATCTATGTCTGGATTTGCGTGTTCGTCCTGTAATCTATATTCAAGGTCACAATGTCTAAGAACTCTTTTTACATCTTGAGCTGTATGTAATTTCATAAAACTTACGCTTGCCATAGCTTATCACCTCTTGTAAATCTTGTAAAAAGCATAACATTTTTTTGTCACGCAAACAAATGATTTTAGATTTCAAAAACAAAGTATTATATCTTTTTAAAAGTATTGCATTTAATACTTTGTGTGTGTCGTGAACGACACTTACACAAAGTTTAAATGCCAGAGGGGCGTGTCACCCCCTCTGGACTCCCCCTTTCTTTGAATGTCGTGCTTCGATGTCATTCTTCGATGTCATTCAGGCATACCCTTACTGTCTGCATATCCGGTTACTCCGTAATTCAAGCCCTTCGGGTCGCTAAATAACAGTTTAACAAAATTGCTTTGCAATTCGAGGTGGATTTATGTCCATTCGGACTTTGCTGTATCCACCTCGCCTTCGGTCGTTAAACTTGTACAATTTAGCGAAATTCGAGATGTTTAACCTATAAATGTAATTATACCATATTTTGCGCTATTTATCAAGAACATTAAAGAATTTCTCTATATCCTCATATTCCACATCAAGATAAATATTATCACTAAAAGCATCGGACATAAGAGAAGATAAACTAAATAAAGTAGCAGAAATATAATCACAGCCATAACGGATAAAGAAAGAAAATTGTTTATCACCACAAGTATAAAGTATTGATGTGCTATCAGAGTCAACAACAACGCTCTTGTTATATACTTCAACATCAATGAAAACAATAGACCTGCGAACACCATTATATACATAATGAATATTAATCCCCATGCGACCTCTCAATTGGAAGGCTCCTGCCGATTATGTTAAGGCTTTCTT
>JBJEQM010000160.1:0-6019 GCA_051881755.1 Oscillospiraceae bacterium | reverse complement strand
TCCCCATGCGACCTCTCAATTGGAAGGCTCCTGCCGATTATGTTAAGGCTTTCTTAACTACCGGCGAAGTTTTCTAAAACTTTTGTAACGCATCATTGACAAATCAACATAAATCAAAATATTTTTATTCATAAACTATTGACAATACTATATAAAATATAGTATAATAAAATTGCCTTAATGTGGGCAAATTTATTTCTAAGAAAGGCATTAAGTTTATGAAATTTGAGGGCTTTTCTACCGAAAATAAGCATATTTCAAAATGCATTAAAACAACAGCCGAGAATGTGATAAAGGATATTACCACTCCTCTCAGCGAGCGTGTATCCGCACTTGGGCTGGGCGTAAATATCGATAATATTATCCCCGTATATTTTGCGGCATTGGCAGGCTCGCCGTCGGAAGATAAATTGACCGAATATAAAAATTCACTTTGCAGCCTGAGAAATACTCTTATTGATTCGCCTAAATTTTTGCTCTTTATGCAGAACGAGCTTAAAGCACCTTCTGTTGACGAGCTTACGCTTTTTGACGCGGTCAGCCGCGGCAATAACGAAGAGACCCTGCAGGATTTTCTGTCGCTGATAAATATTATGGGCGATGAACTGAGAACCAATGAGGCACGCAAAATATTTGCAGAAATGCTTGAGCCGTACAAATCGGAAAATGCAGATTATTTCTTTGCGCTTGGCGCTAAGATCATTACATGGCTCAACCGCTGCACAGGTTCAAAAGATTATGCCGCTAACTGCCACGGCGAGGCTCCTGTTATAATTTATTACGGCAGTATTACTGCACATGAAGTTTTTTTTCTGCATTTCATGTCACGTATCGGTATGGATGTTTTATATATTTATACCCAAAAGTCTACCGTTTCACTGTTGGAGACAGGCAATCTTGACGGCAGAATGCAGATATTTGAATTTCCGAAGGAGACGGAATTTTTCCCGTATCCCGATAAGATCATCAAGACAAAGCTTGCAACCGTCGCATACAGCGCCGAGCGCGATTTGGACGATTTTATGTACAGCAACACTTCCATTTTCAAGGATTTTCAGTTCTCGGAAATGCAGGCACTTACGCTGAAAACTACATATGACGAGATCGGTATACTGTGGCATCAGCAGGCAAAGTATCGTTCGGGATTTAATGTTTTGGGCGGAAAAACGGCGGTCATACCAAATATATTTGCAAAAATAAGCGGTGTCAAGGACGGCAATATAAACGATTACTGGGACAATGTAAGATCAAAGCTTTCCCCTCTTACCAGGATCATTTACAAAGCCCCTACCTACGATAAATTTTCATCGTCGGTATTTACAGTATATAATCAGTTTTTCAGCGGCAGAAAAATTAACATTGAGCAGCTGAAAAAATCAAAATATAACAGTTATTCTTTCTTATCCGATAATTTGCAAAATCTTATTTTTGAGAAAATCCAAGAGGCTGTGGACAGCGGTCTGCTTCTGCTTGAAGAAAAAGAGCTTGTTCCCCTTGTGCTGTATGTCGGATTAAATATTGAGAAAGAAATACTGAAAATACTGCAAAAATTTGATTTTACTAAGGATATACCCAAAATTATCGTTATTGACGCCATTGAAGATACTTTCAGCAAGGTCGAATGTATACAGCTTATTTTATTTAATCTTCTGGGCTTTGATATTTTAATTTATACTCCGACAGGATATAAAGATCTTGAAACCTATATCTCGCCCAACGCGTTTGAAACATATTCAATGAACGAATATGAATATAACGTGCGAGTACCGCGCTTCAAGATACCCGATACGGTTCCCGAGCCTGATAACAATGACGGCTTTTTTAGTAAATTATTTAAGAAAGGACGCAAATAATTATGGGTTTGAAATTTACACCTTCCTCCGAAACTGCGGCAGCTGAGTCCGCTGCACCTGTTACAGTTGCCGAAGAGACAGCAGCTCCCAATATTCAGGTAGCTTCCCCCGAAAACTTCTCTATGACAGAGGTAAAGAACAATATCAGAAATGAGCTGGCAAACAGCAAGGAAGTTCAGCAGCTTGTTGATTCCATTAATATCAACGACGTTAACTCCATCGTAAAATTCGGCAACGACGCCGCAACCGAGGTTTCCAAAGCTTCCGATCAGGTGCTCAATTCAATGAACATGAACCAGATCAACGATTCGGGCGAAATGCTTACGGCTCTTGCTGCGGTCATGGAGCAGTTTGATGTCAAAGAGCTTACCGAAGAGCCTAAAAAGGGTCTTTTCTCAAATCTCAGAAAGCAGATCGACAAGCTTCTTGAAAAATATCATACAATGGGCGAAACTGTTGACAGGCTATATGTCCAGCTCAAAAGCTATGAAAAGGAAATTGAGCAGTCCAACGTAAAGCTTGAGCAGATGTATACTTCAAATATCAATTATTATAAGCAGCTTACACTTTATATCCTTGCCGGTGAGCAGGCTTGTACGGAGCTTGACCAGTATATTGCGGAATATCGTCAGAAGCTTGCCGATAATCCCGATTCCGGCGCCGTTGCAATGGACCTCCAGACATTGGAGCAGACAAGGGATATTTTCGAGCAGCGTGTTATGGATCTGAAAATTGCGGAAAATGTTGCAATGCAGACCGTACCTATGCTCAAAACAATGCAGTTCTCCAACCTTAACCTCATCAGAAAGATAAATTCCGCATTTATCATTACAATGCCTGTTTTCAAGCAGTCACTTGCTCAGGCGGTAATGTTAAAGCGCCAGAAGGTACAGGCAGATTCCATGCAGGCTCTTGATGAAAAGACTAACGAGCTGCTTATCAAGAACGCGCACAACACAGTTGAGCAGTCCAAGGTCATCGCAAGAATGGCTTCGGGAAGCTCCATCAAGGTCGAGACTCTTGAAGAAACATGGCAGACCATTGTTACCGGTATCGAAGAGACACGTCAAATTCAGGAGGAAGCACGCGTAAAGCGCGCCGAAGATTCCAAGCGTCTCCAGCAGCTCAAAGACGATTACAGGCTCAAACTGGAGCAGACCAAGCAGATACCCAACGCATATTAATAATCACGTCAAATGGGACGGCAGCGGAAAATATACATTTCCGCCCGTTCCATTTTTTTGAAAAGAAAATTTTTTCTTTCGTTAAATCTTATTCTTGAAATATTACATATAATTAAGTATAATATTTTTGTTATTCTTACTATTCGGAGGCTTTTATGTGCGGTTTTGTCGGTTTTACAAATACCAAAAACAATTCAAATAAAATAATTGAGGACATGATGGAAAAAATACGGCACAGAGGTCCCGATTCGGGCGGAACACATATTGACGGCGATATTGCCCTCGGTTTCCGCCGACTCAGCATTATTGATATATCTTCCTCTGGCGACCAGCCTATATACAATGAGGATAAAACCAAGGTGCTGCTTTTCAACGGCGAGATATACAACTATCAGTCTATCCGCGAGGAGCTTAAAAAAAAAGGACACGTTTTTACAACCAAAACCGACTCCGAAGTGCTGCTTCACGGTTATGAGGAGTACGGCGACAAGCTGCTCAATAGGCTTCGCGGAATGTTTGCCTTTGTAATATGGGATACCAAGACCAAGGAGCTGTTCGGCGCAAGGGATTTCTTCGGTATAAAGCCGCTGTACTATGCCGATATGAACGGCACGTTTATGTTCGGCTCGGAGATAAAAGCGTTCCTTGCTCACCCCGATTTTGTCAAGGAGCTTAATACCGCTGCGCTGGAAAATTATCTTACATTCCAGTATTCTCCGCAGAGCGAGACATTCTTCAAAAATGTTTTCAAGCTCCCCCCTGCCCACTTTTTCAGATACGCGGGCGGAAAGCTTACCGTCACCCGTTATTGGGATATTAACTTCAACGCCGACGATAAGCCCGATCTTGATGAATGGGTTGACAGAATTTCCGATACTTTCAAAAATTCCGTGGAAGCGCATAAAATATCCGATGTTGAAGTAGGCAGCTTCCTTTCAAGCGGCGTTGATTCAAGCTATGTTGCCGCAGTTGCAAATGTTGATAAGACCTTTACCGTAGGCTTCGGTGAGGACGAACGCTACAACGAGATAGGATGGGCAAAGGAATTTTCCAAGTATATACACAAGGAAAATATCAGCAAGGTGATCACCCCCGAGGAATACTGGGACGTTATCTCAAAGGTTCAGTATCACATGGACGAACCCCTTGCAGACCCGTCATGTATCGCGCTGTATTTTGTCTGCAATAAAGCGTCGGAGTATGTAAAGGTAGTGCTTTCGGGCGAGGGCGCTGACGAAATATTTGGCGGATATAACGTATACAAAGAGCCGATGTCCGTTCCCGCATATAACCTTATCCCCCGCCCTATCCGCCGCGGTATAGGCGCAGCAGCATCAAAGCTGCCTGCAAAGAGAGGTCTTAACTTCCTCGTAAGGCGCGGCAAGGACTTGGAGGAGCGTTTTATCGGAAACGCTTATATGTTCAGCGAAAGAGAGCGCAAGGCTCTGCTTAAAATTAAAACAGACGCTCCCGACGCGATTGAAATTACTCGTCCGTTTTACGATAAGGTCAAGGATAAGGACGCTGTTACAAAAATGCAGTATCTTGACCTGCATCTATGGATGACGGGAGATATCCTGCTTAAAGCGGATAAAATGTCAATGGCGAACTCTCTGGAGCTTCGCGTGCCGTTCCTCGATAAGGAGATAATGGCGCTGGCGGAAAAGATACCCACAAAATACCGTGTTACAAAGGAAAACACCAAATTTGCCATGAGAAAGGCGGCTCTGCGTTCCGCTCCGCCGCAGACGGCAAATAAAAAGAAGCTGGGCTTCCCCGTCCCTATCCGCGTTTGGCTCAAAGAAGATAAGTATTATAATGTAGTAAAGACTGCATTTACCTCACCTGTTGCGGAGCATTTCTTCAACACAGACCTTATTGTACGCCTGCTTGACGAACACAAAAACGGTCAAAAAGACAACAGCCGAAAAATATGGACGATATATATTTTCCTCGTTTGGTACAAGGTTTATTTTGATGATATAGTATAAAAAATGGGAGCATTTCAAAATTGAAGTGCTCCCTGTTTTTATATCTTCTGTATTTTTGCGAAATTTGCCATCAGCTTTTTGGTGCCAACCTTATCAAATGCTACCTCCAGCATGGAATCGTTTGATATCTTTGTTACGGAAATAATAGTGCCCTCTCCGAAGATGTTGTGCTTTACCCTTTCGCCTACGGAATAATCAACACTTGCATTTTTCTTTGCCTGCTCGATCTTCTTATTGGCAAGCTGGCTTTGCAGCGTGTATGCTTTGGAGGTATTCTGTATAATAACATCGTCCTCGGTAGCTTTTCTTGTTTTTACCGTGCTGTCGATACGGTTGATGTAATCCGCAGGTATCTCCTTGACAAATCTTGATATAAGATTGCGGTTTGTGGAGCCGAACAGCATTCTCTGCTGAGCGTGCGTAATATAAAGCCGCTTTTTTGCTCTTGTTACGGCAACATATGCAAGACGGCGCTCCTCTTCAAGATCCTCCAGAGAATCCATGCTTCTTACGCCCGGGAAAATCCCCTCTTCCATGCCGACAATGAACACATTGGTGAACTCCAGTCCCTTGGCGGAATGGATAGTCATTAGCGTTACCGCGTCGCTGCTTTCGTCCAGCTTATCAATATCGGTAAAGAGCGAAACTTCTTCCAGGAATCCCGACAGACTGTAACCCTCTCCCGCGTTTTCCATATACTCCACCATAGTGGACTTCAATTCGTTGATATTTTCCATTCGCGCCGCGCCCTCGTCTCCGAGACTCTTCATATATGCGGCGTATCCCGTTTTATCAAGGAGATAATCCAGCATTTCATCAAGGGGCTTGTTCTCGTCAGCCTCTTTTAGGTCATCAAACATAGCCGCTGTCTTTGTCAGAGAAGCCGTTTTCTTGGAAAGAAGCGGATAGTTCTCGCAGTCGCGCATTATATCTATAGGCGATATTCTAAGGTCGGAGGACATCTGCTCTATCATTGATACGGTGGAGATCG
>JBJEQM010000159.1:0-2144 GCA_051881755.1 Oscillospiraceae bacterium | reverse complement strand
CTTAATTTTTTTATTACGGAGGTATACCATGGACAAGCTGGAAAAGCTTACGGCAGATGTAAATAAATTCAACAAAAACAATATCGGAGAAATATCCTTTAATGGCATAGAAACGGGCATCAAGCCGCTTGACATGGTGCTTAACGGCGGCTTCAAGCCGGGGCTTACCATTATCGGCGCTCCGCCCGCAACGGGCAAATCAACGCTTGCATATCAGATAGCGCGGAATGTATCTGCAAGTGGTATACCTGTAATCATATTCTCGCTGGAAATGACCAAAAATCAGATACTTGCAAAAATGATAAGCAGACAGACCTATCTATGCGACCCGCAGAATGCTGTTTCCGTGAATCAGATGCTCAATTCCAACCTGAACAGGCACCTTACGGACGAGCAGTGGGAAAATATACAGCAGGCGAGCGATATTGTCGGAAAGGAAACTGACAATATCTATATAAGAGACAAAATGGTCACCGTTGACGAGATAGTTGACGAGGTCTCCGCCTTTATAGCGCAGAAAAATGTAAAGCCGCTTATTATAGTGGATTATCTGCAAATAATATCAGGCGGCACAAAGACCATGCTCAGCGACAAGCAGGCGGTGGATCATAATATTAAAGCGCTTATAGAAACGGCGTCTGCCCATGGTATCAGTATGCTGCTGATAAGCTCCAAAAACAGAAGCAGCTACAGCAATAAAAGTAAAAAAACGCAAAAATCAATGGCGTCGTTCAAGGAGTCGGGCAGTATCGAATACTACGCCGATACGCTTATCGACATGGAGCGCGCCGATGATGACGACGGCACACAAAAGACGGAATACGATGTTGTCCTCACTATTTTGAAGCAAAGGTACGGTCAGTCAAATACCGAGACGGAACTGCATTATATTCCCGCCTATGACTGCTTTTCGGAGACGGATAAAACAAAAACGGCGGCTGTATCGCATAAGAGGTCCACGGCAAAAATTTTGGCGAAAAAGGAAAAGCAGACCTCCGCAGACGATATAGAAAAAGACAGTATCAAGGACAAGTTTTTGGCGCTGCCGGAGGATAAAGATAAATGAGATATGCAACGTCATACATAAATATCACCAAGCTTGCGTCGGATATCAGAAGAAACCGTTTTACCGTGGGAAAAAGGCGGTCTATCGGCGTGGGAAATAACGGCTTGAAAATAAGCTACGCGATAAATATGGGGACGGGCAAAGCAGTGGAGTTTTCCTATTTTGATTTTGTGGTCTGCGACGCGTTATACAGTCTTTACTGCGGCAGGACAAAGGGTATTGCCGATGTACAGGTCACCGTTTCATTGGGAGATATACTTCATACCATGTCGGGCAGCAGCAGCCAGACCATAACCTCCGCCAAGAAAGCAAAGCTGCGTGAAAGCATAGAAAAGCTTGCGGATACGGAGATCGTTATCGAGCTGGAAGACGAAGCGGCGGCAAGACAGCTTACCAACTGCAGCGGCTGGATAACTGGACGGATAGCGCCCCTCGCACAGACCGCGGAAAGCTCCGACAAATATACATTCTGCGAAAAAATGCCGCTGTATGAATATGCCGAAGCGATACATCAGATGATCAATTACCCGACAGCTATGCTTGAAACGGGCGGCACAAACACCAACGAAGTGATAATGATAAAGCATTATCTGATAAAGCGCTTGGAAATGCTTCGCAACGGCAAGAACAGGTTTGACTCAAATGTGATATCTTATTCATACAGAAAAAGAGACGCGTCGGGCGAAATGGCAGGAGTCATGTCCGAGCTGGGGATAATACGCACGGGCAGCAGCTTTGCGGCAGCGGGAGCGTGGAATAAGAAAGTGAAGTCCGTCCACAATACCGTTATCGGTATTCTGGACAGCTATACCAAAGCAGGATATATATTCGGCTATGATGAAGTGTATGACAAAGGCACTCCGTCGGGAGTAAAGCTCAAGCTTAACGCCGATAAAAATATCTATGTAAACGACCCAAAGGGACTGGATTTCGGCGTGAAAACCGCAAAATAACAGCAAAAATAGGGCTGTTGCAGGACATTATAAAAATATGTCCTGCAGCAGCCCTTTTTTATTTAAAAATGATGATCGGAACGAAAAACAGTGATTTTGGAATATAAATCGTGAATATCGGATTA
>JBJEQM010000158.1:0-2145 GCA_051881755.1 Oscillospiraceae bacterium | reverse complement strand
CTATACTTCCGGATTTGATGATTATTATATCATTGAGTGCGAGGTAGAGCCCGATACGCTTCATCTGCAATATGAGGAAGTGGAAAAGGCGGAGTGGGCGGATAAGGACAGGGTGCTGTCCATGATAAGCGGCGGCAGCTTTATACCGTATCACCGCGGCTTTATTGAGTGGCTGTTTGATATGCGAAAAGATTTCGGTACAATATATTGATTATTTCGGAAAGGATTTTAATATGGAAACACGTTCTATTATGATCGTCGGAGTGGGCGGACAGGGAAGTCTGCTTGCTTCAAGACTGCTCGGAAACGTACTTCTTGCAAAGGGCTACGACGTTAAGGTCTCCGAGGTACACGGAATGTCCCAAAGAGGCGGCTCCGTTGTTACATATGTTAAGTACGGCGACGAGGTCAATTCGCCCGTTATCGAAAAGGGTGAAGCCGATGTTATCATCTCCTTTGAGCTGCTGGAGGCTGCAAGATGGGTGCCTTACCTCAAAAAGGGCGGCAAGCTTATAACGTCCACACAGCAGCTTGACCCTATGCCCGTTATCACAGGAGCGGCGGAATACCCTGCGGATATCGCTGCTAAGCTGGAAAATCTGGGCATTAAGGTAACGGCTGTGGACGCTCTTGCTCTTGCGGAGCAGGCAGGCAATGCTAAGGCGTCAAATGTGGTGCTTATGGGCGTTGTGGCTTCTCAGACCGACTTTGAGGATAAACTCTGGCAGGACGCTATTGAACAGTGCGTTCCGCCGAAATTCCTTGAACTTAACAAAAAGGCGTTTGAGCTTGGCAAAAACGCATAAATAATTTATACTTTTATCGGAGAGGTGATTTAATGTCTGTCAGGGCGAAAACCGCCGCGGTCATGCTGCTGGTGTTCGGCGCTCTGGGAACGGGCTGTGATGCGGTCGTTCCTGCCGTCAATACCGAGTATGACCCTGTTGTGGGCTTGTCAGACAATAATTCCGCTTCGGACGATAATTCGGAAAAGTCCGCCGATAGCTATGTTGCCTTGGCGGAGCAATATGCCGCTGAATTTTTAGAGGGGCTAAAGGACCACAATGCCGAACTGCTTATGCAGTACGGAGGAGCGGGATCGTTCAGCGCGTATGATTTTCTGAACGGGGTATATCTTTCCGATTGGAAAATTGTCGATAGGACTGCGGATAATACTTTGAACGGGGACGACGGCAGCTGTCTTTTTAAGGTGGAGCTGGACGTTTCCAAAAGCGACAGCGAGCTTTTCCCCGAAGGAAAAAGTCTTTGGGAGCTTGAATATACCGAATCGGACGGGGAATATTTCAGCTTTTTCCGTCCCGACGGGGCGGACGAGAGCAAGTATCTTTCATATGCGACCTCCGCTTCGGAAATGAGCGACGCCGTAAAGATGTGCTACTACTTCACGTCTGCGTTCGGTTGGCTGTGCGACGACGGAGATATCTCCATTGACGGTGATGAAAAGCAAATTGAAAAAGAGCTTTTTGCCAATAATCTTATTATCTACAGCTGTCTTAACGGAGCGGCTGAGCCTGAAAACGACAATGAGTTTTCGGCGGAGCGGCTGACGTGGTGCGCTGAAAATCTGCTTGGTCTTGATCGTATTGATTTTACCAAAATAGGCGCATATAATGCCGAGAAAAATACTGTGAAGCTTTCCGCAAGGTCTTACAGCTGCGGCTATGGAGTAATATCCGAGGATAAGGTAGAAAACGGCGTACATACTGTGGTTATCGACTGGTATGCGGATACAATTTATCTTGCTAAGGCTCTCACGGTGCGGTATACCTTGGAGGAAAACGGCGACGGGCTTCTGCGGCTTGTATCCTCGGAAAATATATACGACAACGGAGAACGTCTTGCATATTATACAAAAAATATAAACATTTCAGAATGACATTTTTGATATATGGGGTGATTTATTGAAGAAAATTGTTATGGGGATATTGTCTGTGCTGCCGGCGGTGCTGTTCCTGATAAGAATAATTGCGTTGAAAATTGCAGAGACTCTGGCGGCTGCTCCCAAGTACGGCGGAGAGACGCCCGAATGGATGGACAGTTTCATCTATGCATCTATGTTTATTTCCGCGGCGGCTTTTATTGTATATATAATTGCGCTGATAGTTTTCTTCATTTACAATTTTA
>JBJEQM010000157.1:0-2150 GCA_051881755.1 Oscillospiraceae bacterium | reverse complement strand
GTCCCTGTCTGATTTGACTTTCATATGCTCACTCCAATACATAGTTTTCTTTCTATGTATATGCAGGGGAGTGGGGGAGAATTTCGTTGCGATATTATGTTTATAATTGTAAAACCAGAATTTATGGCTCGACAATATTAAACGGACTCACTCCTGCAATTGGCACCTGATCCATATTTTCCGCCAACAGCGTCAGCAATTCTGCGTTGCCCTCGACTTTGACTGCCTTTGCTATATTGTCCTTATCGTTGGAAATAATGAAAAACAGGGCATCTTTCGGGCAGGTAATGGACATATCAGCAGTGTCGGACAGGGTATCGTTATACGTTAGCAACACGCCGTTCTTTATCCGCAGCATATACTTTTCACCAACATCGGGCAGGGTAACGTTCATGGTGAAATCATACTCCGCCAGCGCTTGCTTATTCAGCAGTATCGCCATATAATCAAACATCATAGGCGCGGTCATTTCACGTATCATTGCACCGTTGTTCTTGACTTGAGCCACTTTTTCCGCACTATTTCCGTTGCGCAGCTCCAGTGCAGCCGTTAGATAAGCATTTCTCCATGTTCCCGATTCCGCCTGATAGCCAAGCTGCTCCAGCGCATCGGCACAAAGCAGGCGCGCGTCGGTATTATCCGGGTCTGCAAAAACTATAGTGTTTGTAATCTCCGCGACCCATTGATACTCACCCTTTTCATAGTCCTCCTTAGCCATTCGCAGTACCTCGTTCACATCACCAAGGTATTCTACCCATTTCTTGGCGCTGTCCGTTGGCGCAAGTGGGTCAAGATTTACGGGATTTGCGTCATACCAGCCCATATATTTCTGATATACTGCCTTGGAATTGTGTGCCACTGTGCCGTAATACTGCCTGGTGTACCAATTCTTCGCAAGTGCTTCGGGTAGCTCTATCATATTGGATATTTCGTCTGAGGTATAGCCCTGATTGATGTATGTGAGGGTCTGGTCGTTGATGAATTTATATACTGCTGCAGTGTTTACAAGATAATCATTGACAACATCATTGCCCCAGTGCGGCCAGTTGTGAGATTGGAAAGTTATCTCAACATCTTCGCCGTACCGCGTGATAGCTTCGGTGATATAGCTTGCCCATTCAGAGCCGTCACGCACCTGTGCACCGCGGAGAGTATACAGATTATGCAGCGTGCCTGTGCAGTTTTCCGCGACCCATAAAGCATTGTACTGTGGGAACCATGTGTTCATTTCCGCAGGAGCTTCTGTGCCCGGAGTAAGCTGGAACTCCATTTCAACGCCGTCGATAACGATCTTCTCGCCCGTTTCCTTTATCTCATAGGTGGGTGCAAGATATGATACCGTGCCTGTGGATTGTCCCATACCGATGCCCATCGCAAGCTTGCCTGTTACACCCGGCTCCAGCAGCACGCCATACTGATAATTTGCACGCCGTCCCATGGCTTTGCCGGCATAAACATTTTCCGCAATAGCGTGTTCGGCAAAACCCTCGGGCACGATAATGGGTATCTTTCCGCTTTCAAGCTGTTCATCAAGGGGCAGGGAGCTGTCTGCCGCATCCTCGGCGTTCATTGCACCCAATATACCGCCAAAGTGGTCAACGTGAGGGTGAGAGATTATTACCGCCTTTACGGGATAGCTGCCAAGGTTTTTCTCAATAAGCTGCATAGCCGCTTGCGTACATTCTACGCTCATAAGCGGGTCAAACACTATCCAGCCCGTGTCACCCTTGATGATCGTCAGGTTCGCCATGTCATAACCGCGCACCTGATAGATGCCCTCGCAAACCTCAAACAGACCGTATGCGTGATTGTTCTTTGTATTCTCCCAAAGGCTTGGATTTACCGTATCGGGTGCTTCTTCGTAGTCATCAAGGAAACTGTATGCCTCTTGGCTCCAGACAATACCGCCGTCTGCGTCGGTCAGCACAAGCTTTTCGGGGGCGTCAATAAGTCCACGCACAGCAAACTCCGCTTCCTGCTTATCGCTGAAATCCAGTTTAGAGTATACATCGGCATTTATCTTGGCGGTATATTCAGTGGCAGGCTTTGACTCTGCTGTCAGCCCCATGTCGGATATCATATCGCTGCTCTCTGCCGCGGCGCAGGATAAAAGCATTGCAGCAGCAAGCGGGAGCGATACTATATTTTTC
>JBJEQM010000156.1:0-2154 GCA_051881755.1 Oscillospiraceae bacterium | reverse complement strand
CAAGCCTATCGAGTATAAATGCTCCGAGTTCTTTGCGCGTGCTGTATGCCACGAGCTTGACCACCTTGACGGACATCTTTTTATTGAAAAGGCTGATGAAATGGTGGATCCGAGAGATCTGGAGGACGCTAAGTAATGGATATTGTTTTTATGGGCACCCCCGATTTTGCGGTGCCGTGCCTGCAGGCGCTCATTGACGCGGGAGAAAATGTCCGCGCGGTGTTCACACAGCCCGATAAGCCCAAGGGACGGGGATACAAGCTGCTCCCGCCGCCTGTAAAGGCATTGGCTTTAACACATAATATTCCCGTGTATCAGCCCCTTAGCCTGAAAAAAGGCGAGGACGCCGCTTCGGCGCTTGATACGCTGAAAGAAATTGCACCCGATATTATTGTAGTTGTAGCTTACGGCAAGATACTTCCCAAGGAGATACTTGACCTGCCAAAGTATTGCTGCATCAATGTTCACGCTTCCTTGCTGCCGAGATACAGAGGCGCGGCTCCAATTCAGCGCTGTGTTCTGGACGGCGAAAAGAAGACGGGCGTCACCACCATGCTTATGGCAGAGGGACTTGACACGGGCGATATGCTCCTCAAAGCTTCTACCGAGATAGGCGAGGACGAAACTGCCTCCGAGCTGCATGACAGGCTCTCCGTTCTTGGAGCGGAGCTTCTGATAAAGACCATAAACGGTGTAAAGGACAACACCATTACACCTCAGAAGCAGGACGATTCCCTCTCCAACTATGCCGCCATGCTGACAAAGGATATGTGTCCCATAGATTTTGGCAAGACTGCTCGGGAAGTGCACAACCATATCCGCGGACTTTCCGCATCACCCTGCGCTGTGTCAATGCTGAACGGCAAGCGGCTCAAGGTATACGGATCAACTCTTGCGGGAGACAAAATATATCCCGACGGCCACGGAACTATTGTAAACGAAAAAGACTTTACAGTAGTCTGCGGAGACGGACGGGGAGTGACCTTCACAGAGGTGCAGGCGGAGGGCGGAAAGAGAATGAAAACCGCCGATTATCTCCGCGGAAATCACATTGAAAAGGGTATGAAACTTAGCTGAAAGGTGTTGTTATATGTATTTTGACTCAACCTATCTGATAGTTCTTCCGGCGCTGATTTTTGCCATGATAGCACAGATCAAAGTAAAATCCGCGTTTGAGGAGAACAGCCGTGTTTTCAGCCGCCGCGGTGTGACCGCATATCAGGCTGTCAGGGAGATACTGGACTCCAACGGACTATATAATGTTATGATAGAGCACGTCAGCGGCGACCTTACGGATCATTACGACCCAAAAAGCAACGTAATACGTCTGTCCGACAGCGTGTACAACAGCACATCGGTGGCTGCTATCGGAGTTGCGGCGCACGAAGCAGGTCACGCCATACAGTATGCCGAGGGATATTTCCCCATAAAGATAAGAAGCGCCATTATCCCCGTGACTCAGCTTGGCTCACGTCTGGCAATGCCGCTGGTGCTTATCGGTCTGCTGTTTCATAACAGCCTTGGCTGGCTTGTTACGGCTGGTATTATACTTTACACAGCGGTGGTGTTATTTCAGGCTGTTACTCTGCCAGTTGAATTTAACGCAAGTCACAGAGCTTTACAGATACTTGATTCAAAATATATGCTTGATACCGATGAACTGAAGAAAGCCAAGTCCGTACTTTCGGCGGCTGCAATGACCTATGTTGCAGCTATGCTGTCGGCGCTGCTGTCGCTGCTGAGACTTCTTGTCCTTGCCAACGGACGCGGCAACAGGAGAAGGTAGGGCGTATGGCTGCAAGATCACCTCGCATGACGGTCATAGAGCTGCTCATAAAGGTCTCGGGTAGCGCATACTCCAATCTTGCGCTGGACGGCGCTCTTTCGGGCGCGGACTACGACAGGCGCGAAAAAGCGTTTATATCACGGCTTTTTTACGGCGTAATCGAGCGTAAGCTGACCCTTGACCATATTATATCACTGTACAGTAAAAAACCTTTACAGAAGCCGGACGGCTCTGTTCTGGCAATTTTGGAGACAGGGCTGTATCAGATACTATATATGGACTCCGTACCCGACAGCGCGGCGGTAGACGAATCCGTGAAGCTGGTGCGGAAATGCGGCAGAGCGAGCGCCGCGGGATTTGTAAATGCG
>JBJEQM010000155.1:0-2154 GCA_051881755.1 Oscillospiraceae bacterium | reverse complement strand
TGCAGCAGCAGACGCTGTTGTTATTGCTAACACAGCAGCAGCAGCGGCGGCACGGGCTATTGCTGCTCCTACTGCAACCGGATTTATTCAGATGACATTTACAGCAGTTACAAATTCTTCTTCAGTTAATATGACTTCTCTGAAGGATAAGTTCGGTCCTACCATTACTGTTAATAATATTACAGGCGCTATCTCCGCACCCGGTTCATGGACCATCAATGTAAATGGCAGCTCTTCTACAGATTCTTCCGGTTCCGGAACTTCTTCCAACACATGGTATCCTGCTCTCAGCGCATACAGAAAGCCTACAACATCCGGTCTTTCTTATCAGGGCTATAACGGCTTCTGGTACACAACTCAGGCTGCTGCTGATTACTACGGCGACGGCTTCAGCGGTATCACAAAGACATCCAACTACAGCGCTACAACAGGTGCAGACATTTACTTCTCCGCTGCAGACGGTTATTATTATGCAAGCTCAACTCTTGCAGGTACATCTTACTGCTATCTCGTAGCTTCCGCAACATATTCCACAGCCTACGGTTCCTACAGAGCTGCTAACGGTTACTACTATCCCACAGTTTCCGCAGCTCAGAACGCTTCCTATGCTTACAACCGTTCTACAACCTACACAACCTATGCTACAACAGCTTCCGCTCGTTACTTCAGCATGGTTACAGGTAAGTTCTATGAAACAGCTGCTGCTGCACAGGCTGCTGCTCCTTCTTACTCCTCCAGCTATGTTATCGACCTTGCAACATACACAGGATCTACTAGCGATCTTTACAATATCTACGATCCTTACTACTATTACTTCATGATGGGCAGCAGCACCGGTACAACATCAACAGTTGACCCCGACGCTCCCGCAATTTACGGCTCTACAAAGAGAAGCGGCTGGACTACTATCCTCTCCGTTATCAAGACAACAGCAAGCGGAAAGACAGTTAAGGTTGATATGAACGCTGCTACAACAGTTCCCGATGATATCCTTACTGCTGCAAAGGCAAGAGGCGTTAACCTCCAGTTTGTTCTTGACAACGGCGCAATATGGACTATCAAGGCTTCCAATATCACTACTGCCAATACTATCAACGTTGATGTTACTTACAATACAAAGAACATCAAGTCCTCTCTCGTATCCAAGGCTAAGGCAGTTAACCCCGGCGCTGTAAGCACAGCTCAGATCAGCGTAAGCAACAGCGGTTCTCTCGGTGTAAATGCAGGCGTTACAGTTAAGCTTTCCTCCAAGAGAGCAGGCTGCACAGTTAAGGCATACATCAAGACCAGCACAGGCTCTCTCAAGCTTGTTGACAAGGCTGTTGTAAGCTCCACAGGCGCTGTTACACTTGATATCAACCAGGGCGGCGACTACCTCCTCGTTATTATCGACTAATTAAAATAACCCGGCGATTTATGCCCTGCGGTAAATTCCGCAGGGCATTTTTTGTGAAAGGAGAGCGCGTGGCAGAATATATTGTTATCGGTGCTGCGGCATATGTGGCGGTCATCAGCATGATCGGCTGGATATTGCCTTATGCGGACAAAAAGCGCGCCCGTAACGGCTCGTGGCGTATCCCGGAAAAGACCTTGTTTGTCGTGGCGGCTTTGGGCGGCTCGGCAGCGATGTACGCCTCCATGAAAAAGTATCGGCATAAGACCAAGCACAAGCGGTTTATGATTGGGATACCATGTATAATGATTGCTCAGGCGGCGCTGATTGCCGCGGCGGTCATATTGTATATGAAGTAACGGAGCGTAAGTGTCCTGAAAAAGGGACACCTACGCTCTTTTGTTCGATTTTTTTCAAAAAAACCATTGACAAATTTGCACGTTTGTTCTATAATATAAATCAGAACAAACGTGTTGAACAAATGTGCTCAATGCTTGGACGGAACAGACCGAAAATCGGCGTTCCAATGAAAGGAAGAGAATTATGAATTACGAGACATCGACCGCAAAATTACTCGAAAAAGAATACCCTGCTGAAAGAAAGATAACACGGACAAACTGTGCGGAAAAGCGCAGACTGATGATAAAGCAGAAAGTCTTTGGGGTGCTGCTCATATGCGCTTCGGTTTTCGCTGTGTCCATCGCCGAGGATATGCAGCTTTTCCTGACGCTCATTCCCCTTGGCGCGTACTTTGTCTTTAC
>JBJEQM010000154.1:6249-8306 GCA_051881755.1 Oscillospiraceae bacterium | reverse complement strand
ATAAATACATCTTATTAACATTTTACTACATTTCAACTGTTTTTGCAAGTGTTTTTTTTACAATTTTATTGTATTTATAAACTTTTTACAAAATCAATAGATTTTTTGGTGAAGATACAAAATTATTATAACCGTTTTCGGTGAAGTAAATGCAGTCCTCGATGCGAACGCCGAATTTTTTCGGCAGATAAATGCCCGGCTCGATAGTCATTACCATATTTTTCCGCAAAATTGCAGTATCACGGGTGTTTGCCGCAGGAGATTCGTGTATCTCCATGCCGACGCTGTGACCCAGCCCGTGACCGAACGCGTCGCCATATCCCTTTTCCGTGATAAAATCCCGCGCTACCGCGTCAAGGTCTTTGCACACAATACCCGGCTTTGCAAAGTCCAGACACCGCTTTTGCGCCTCCAATACTATATTATATACCTCCCGCATCTCGTCCGTAGGCTCGCCAACGCAGACCGTCCGAGTCATGTCACTGTGATAGCCCTGATATACCGCGCCGAAGTCCATCAGCACAAACTCACCCTTGCGAATTTTTCTGTCGGAGGGCACACCATGGGGCAGGGACGTGTTCTCACCGCAAAGAGCGATAGTGTCAAAGGACACCGCCTCCGCGCCATGTGATAACATAAAGAAGTCTATAGCGCGAGCAAGCTCCAGCTCGGTCACACCCTCCTCGATAATGTTCTCCGTGACGAACGCAAATGCACCGTCGGCTATATCCTGTGCCCGCTGCATTTTCTCCAGCTCCTCGGGAGTCTTTACCGCGCGGATTTCCTCAATAATGCCGCTGAGTTCCGCAGTATTATACTCAAACTCGCCCCCAAGACCGTCTTTTAGCTTCTCAAAGCCCGCAACGGTCATTTCGCCGCCCTCAATCATAATATTACGCGCATTATGCTTACAAAGCAGCTCCTTTATCTGTTCATACAGCTTTTTCTGCTCAATGACCTCACAGCAGGCGCACTCACGCGCCTTTTCAATGTAGCGGAAATCCACCAGCAGATACGCCGCCTGTGGAAAGATCACCGCCGCACCCGCCGAGGACTTCATGCCCGTAAAAAAACGGCGGTTGATGTCGGAAGTAATAAGCGCACAAGAGCCATCTGTCAGCTTTGCCTGTAATTTTTCAATATTATTCATAGTATACCTCAAATCCATTGTATAAAAGCAGTTTTATCATTTTTATTGTACCCCGCCCGCTCGTAGAAGCGCAAAGTGCTCTCCTCTTTCGAGCCTGTGAGGAGCATTATCTTGTAGCAGTTTTCCCGCATGGCGATATCCTTTGCATAGTCCAGACACGCCGTCGCAAGACCCTTTTTCCTGTACCGACAGTCCGTCACCACATTTTCCACCAGCGCATAAGGACGCTGCCCGTGCGTAAGATTGGGTATTATCACACAAACGCAGGAGGACGCAATAACGCCACCCTCTTCCGCCACAATAATGTGGTGATTTTTGTCCGCCAGAATATCCTGCCAAAGCTGCATTATGCTGTCGCTTTTCTCGGGAAAAGGATTATCATGGAGCTGCATATAAAGCGTCATAAGACCGTCAAAATCATCGGGGGTTATCTCTCTTATCATAAAAATGCTCCTTATAATATTTTTTACCATTCATCGTCTGCATGAAAATTGGTATAATATGAAATGAACTCATCAATAATATCTTTTCGCGGACGGGTGAAGCTATCTTCACATCCGCCGTTTTTCAAGCTGTCTATCCATTCACCGTCTATCATGCAGCCCACGTCCATATTAATGCTGAATTTTGCTTTTTCAATCAGTTCAATATCATGGCAGCTGCCGTCGGAAATACAGTATAAATATCCGCACAAAAGACGTATATATTCCGAACTGCCCTGCTTAAATTCGGATATTTCCTTTTGAATAAGCCTTGTAAGCTCATCTTTTGGTATCTTATCAAAATCAAAGCCGTATTTCTTGATAAGATGCTCCGCTCGTTCTCCGTTTGTCATAATTATCACCTTGAAATATTATACCACCGCAGTATAAAAAAGTCAATTTTAACAATACAAAAACCGCAAACG
>JBJEQM010000154.1:0-6149 GCA_051881755.1 Oscillospiraceae bacterium | reverse complement strand
ATTATACCACCGCAGTATAAAAAAGTCAATTTTAACAATACAAAAACCGCAAACGTCCTTGACATCTGCGGAAGAAGTGGTATAATATAAGTAAAGGGCACATCGGCGGCCGGTAAACGACCGCCTCCCGACGATTAATTTTTGCTAAGAATAAAAAGAACTAACCGCCAACGATTAGCAGACGAGGGCGGTTATTTCTTTCTGCTGTTAAAAATAGTCTGTACAACTGTGCAGATAGCAATTATGAGAGTAAGTATCTCCATAATACTCATAAAGCAGCACCTCCCTTTTTATCGGGAGGGGAATTGACCGCTTACCGCCTACGATATGCCCGTGAATAAAGTATACAATATCCTACATAAAATGTCAAGAAAAAACCGCAAACGTCCTTGACATCTGCGGAAATAATGATATAATATAAATAGAAAGGCACATCGGCGGTCGGTAAACGACCGTCTCCCGACGTTTAATCGTTTATTTTAATAAGGACTAACCGCCAAGTTTTTCGAGGACAGGGCGGTTATTTCTTTCTGCTGTTAAGTATAGTCTGTACAACTGTGCAGATAGCAATTATGAGAGTAAGTATCTCCATAATACTCATAAAGCAGCACCTCCCTTTTTATCGGGAGGGGAATTGACCGCTTACCGCCTACGATATGCCCGTGAATAAAGTATACAATATCCTACATAAAATGTCAAGAAAAAACCGCAAACGTCCTTGACATCTGCGGAAATGATGATATAATATAATTAGAAAGAGCGTATCGATAGACGGTCGCTCCCAAATGCTTGGTTAAAATCAAATAGAAATCAACCGCCGCTGTCTGGAAAACTTCCGGCGGTTATTTCTTTTTATTACCGTTTCTGACAGTCTGAATGACCGTGCAGACAGCAACTATGAGATCTAATGCAAAATTAAGTATCTCCATAATGCTCATGGTAATCCCCCCTTTCGGGGAGAAAAATTGACCGCCTACCGTTATGATATGCTATGTAATACATTATAAAATAAATATCGAATTTTGTCAACGGACTTTTTTCAAAATAAATCAAATACCACTTGTCATTTTACAAATTTTTATGTATAATAATATAAGTATATTTTTTGAAGGGAATTATGTAAAATGAGTAATGGCAAAATCGGCTTTGACAACGAAAAATATCTGAAAATGCAGTCGGAGCATATCAGGGAGAGAATATCCAAGTTCGGGGACAAGCTTTATCTTGAATTTGGCGGCAAGCTTTTCGACGATTACCACGCTTCCCGCGTGCTCCCGGGCTTTAAACCGGACAGCAAGCTGCAAATGCTTCTCCAGCTGAAAGACGAAGCGGAAATAGTTATCGTCATAAACTCGGGAGACATCGAGAAAAACAAGATACGCGGCGACCTCGGAATTACCTACGACCTTGACGTTATCCGCCTGTATGAGGTTTTCACGGGAATAGGACTTTACGTCAGCAGCGTGGTCCTGACCCGATATAACGGACAGCCCTCCGCGGACGCATTCCGCCGCCGCCTTGAAGCAATGGGTATCAAGGTGTACCACCACTACCATATCAACGGCTACCCCTCCAACGTGCAGTATATAATGAGCGAGGACGGCTTCGGCAAGAACGACTACGTCGAGACCTCCCGCCACCTTGTAGTTATCACCGCTCCCGGACCCGGCAGCGGAAAAATGGCAGTATGCTTATCCCAGCTTTACCATGAGCAGAAGCACGGCGTCAAGGCAGGCTACGCCAAATTTGAGACATTCCCTATCTGGAATATCCCACTTCGCCACCCCGTCAATATCGCATATGAAGCAGCCACCGCCGACCTGAACGATGTCAATATGATAGACCCGTTCCACCTTGAAGCATACGGCAAGACCACCGTAAACTATAACCGCGACGTGGATATATTCCCCGTGCTCAACGCCATGTTCGAGCGTATAATGGGCGAGTCGCCCTATAAATCCCCCACGGATATGGGCGTTAATATGGCGGGCAACTGTATCATCGACGACGATGTTGTATGCGAAGCGTCCAAGCAGGAGATAATCCGCCGCTATTATACCGCAAGATGCGGCTACCGCACAGGCGCAGTGCAGGAGGACGAGGTACTAAAGCTTGAACTCCTCATGAAGCAGGCAGGCGTGACCTCGGACGACAGAAAGGTCATTGCTCCCGCCCTTGAAAAGGAGCGGCAGAACGGCTCTCCCGCAGCGGCAATGGAGCTGCCCGACGGCACTATCATCACAGGCAAGACCTCCAATCTTCTTGGCGCGGCTTCGGCACTTCTGCTTAATGCGCTGAAATATTTCGGCGGCATCGACGATAATTCCCTGCTTATGTCCCCCGCCGTCATTGAGCCTATACAAAATCTAAAGGTGAAGCATCTGGGCAATAAAAATCCGCGCCTGCATACGGACGAAACGCTCCTTGCCCTGTCAATATGCGCCGCCACAAGCCCCGAGGCAAAATGCGCCATGGAGCAGATATCCAAGCTTCGCGGCTGTGAAGTACATTCCACCGTTATACTCTCGTCCGTGGACGAAAGGATATTCAAGCGCCTTGGAGTAAACCTCACCTGCGAGCCGAAATACCAGTCCGAGGAATAAATACCCCATTGATACTCAATCTGATTTTGTAGGGGCGCACATCGTGCGCCCTCTATTGTTTGGAATGACCGATTTTTGTCTACACTTTTGTATTAGTTAAGATTGTTATATAACTGTAACTAATTTTAACCTTTATGTAATTGACCCAATCCCCCAAGTAATGTATAATAATAGTATACATTATATTGGGGGATATTTTTATGAAGAAAAGTATCATACTGTTAGCCGCATTATTATTATGCTCATGTTCAAAAAATGAATCCGAGCAGATTACCGTGAGCCTTACCGCGGAGACGAGCTATACCGAAACAGCAGCCACAACAGTTACCGAAAAAGAAAAGCAGCTTTTGGGAGATCACACCACCGCCGAAACCACCGTCCCCACCGAGGAAGAAACTGTGGAGATCACTATAGAAACGGAGCCTGAGCCAAAGGGCGTTTATATCAGCGCCGAGGAAAACAACGGCTATATTGAAGTTTACCTTACAGATGATGAACCCGTCACCGACGAGGATATAGCCGAAATAAATGCCGCCGCAGAAAAGTATGACAAGCTCTATTGCAATATAAGAAACGCACAAAATGGCAGCCTTGATTTTCTGTATCAATGTCCGCAGTTTGACAGGATATATATTGAAACGGAGGAATATTCCGATAAGGACATAAACAGGATATTGGAATATTTCCCCGAAAGCAAGATAGAATACTATTATTATACAAGCAGACCGTGGGATCAGTTTCCCAATGGCTACCCCGACGGCTTTTCACTGGGAGTATACAGCCCCGAAGCGGAGAACAGCCTTGGCGTGTGGTACTGCAACAACAGCGAGGAAACCGTCACCGCCGAGAGCGTGAGGGTATTTTACAGCTACAATGACGAGTGGGTAAAAATACCCTTCCTTGACGGCTCCTACGAAAAAACACTTGACGTTTCCATAGAACCGCGGTATAATTTATTTTACAGCGACATCTACCGGCTTTACGAGCAGCCTTATGATTTTGAGCTTACCGAGGATAATTTCGACTTTGCCACCGCAAAAACGGGCAGATATAAGCTTACGGTCACAACGGACAAAGGCGAAGCGGAGCTTGATTTCTACATAAAAAACAGCGACGAGCTTGCGTTTCTCACCGACGAGCAGCGGGAAATACTTTTGGGTGCGGATAATATAATATGCCAATATTTCAGCTGGTCAACATCTCACCCCGATGAATTTATCGTAGGCGAGGACGGCGAAGCGGTACTCCGCGAAAAATTCTGCGATTACCTTACCTACGACCTTGCCTATGAATTATCCTATAATGTTTATATTGACGAAAACGGTCTTATTGTAAACCAAGGCGGCGACAGAGGCAGCAGCATAATGTATGACGGCAATTTTATACAGCCTGTCTATGTGGGCGAGGATAAAATTATAATGAAGCGCGTCGTAGTAAATTCCCACGGCGACAGCATGAACGATTTTTCCCTTGAAGTATACAATATAGAGCTGCTCCCCACCGAGGACGGCTGGAGAGTAAACAAAATGTATGAATATCATTGATACTATTATAATAGGAGAGATACCATGAAAAACGTACTTATAATCAACGGACCAAACTTAAATCTGCTTGGCGAGCGCGAGCCGGGCATCTACGGCAGCGAGACCTACGCAGGACTTTGCGAGAGTATAAAGTCAAAAGCAAAGGAGCTTGGCTTTGACGACTGCGAGTGCTTCCAGTCCAACCACGAGGGCGAGATGATCGACAAGATACACGCCGCCCGCCTTGACAAGTGCGGTATCATACTCAACGCAGGCGCGTATACACATTACAGCTACGCTATCCGCGACGCCATCGCCGCAGTGAAGATACCCGTTATCGAGGTGCATATCTCCAACGTCCACACAAGGGAGGAGTTCCGTCATCATTCGGTAATATCCCCCGTCTGCTCGGGAGTGATATGCGGCTTCGGCACAAACAGCTATATGCTGGGACTTTACGGATTAAAGGATATTGTAAAATAAAAAGCGCCGTACAGAGCAAGGGCTTTGTACGGCGTGATTTATTGTGTGTCGGAAACGGTCAGCTTTAGTCCGAGAGGCTGCATTATTTTTAATAATGTGCTGATGTTAGGCGGCGTTTTCATTGACTCCAATCTTGCTATGGATGATTGAGGAATATTGCACATTGCCGCAAGGTCGCGCTGGCTGAGTCCGAGGGAGGTGCGCTTTTCAATGACCGCGCTTATTATCTCGGCAAGGTTTTCAATTTCTTCTATCATTATTTTATCCTGTTCGCTTGCAGCTTTGACATGATTTTTATAATCTTCCCAAGTTCTCATACTTATTTCCCCTTTCTCTTTAAATAATCGTCACGTTTGGCTTTTGCTTTCTCAATTTCACGGCGCGGTGTTTTTTGAGATTTTTTTCTGAAATGATGCAAAAGAATAAAAGTATTTCCGTCAAAGAAGAAGTAAAAAATCCTGTTGTTTCCGGGTCGAAGTTCCCATATTCCGTCGTCAATATGTTTAGTTATATTGTTAGGCAGCCTTGTTCCGCTCCTTTTTAGCAGGTCAATATATAATACTATCTGCTGATATTGTATGCGAAAATCTTTGTTTGAATCTGATTTATTATGAAGTTCCTCTAAAAAATCCCACAGTTCGGATTCGCCTTTTTCATTTTCATAAAATTCGACATTAAACATATTGTTTTCCCCATTGTTGTATATCTTCATTTATATGATAGCATAAATGCTATCATATGTCAATAGCTTTTATTAATATATCACCGCAATATAATCCCCCGCGCGGCTGACATCAAACGCAGCGACCCCGTTCCAGCCTATATCGCACTTATCCTCATAAATCAGACGTTTGTTGTCCTTATCATAGCGATATAGCTTAGCCTTTTTACCGTCATACCTTTTACCGAATCTGATATTAAGCTCCCCCGTGAAACAGAAGATATCCGTGCCGCTGCCGAGGGAAAACCGCGAGCTTGCAATGCCGCCGTTGCGCTTTACCGCCGCACTTTTCAGTTTGTCCGAGATAGCCGTATTGCCGAATACAACGTTAATGTCGGCGTCCTTTGCATTATCATCAATGTCCTCATATTCAACGTTCATAAAAACCGCGCCCGATATGTTAAACACCAGATTGTGCTTGTCTTCCTTTGCATTATCAAACTCACCTTTGCTCACATAGCTTGTATAGTTAAGATACTCTTCCCAGATAACATCCTCCTCTTCCACGGGAAGCGCGCAGCCGTCCTCAGCCGCACAGGGAAACGCCGCGGCAGCAGCCATTACAAGCGCAAGCAGTGTACAAAATATCCTTTTTTTCATATAGATCGTCCTTTCACTTTACTTTATATCAAGCATAACGCATTAATACTGCTTTGTCAATATCAAAATAGTGTTACGGCAAAATTTTACCGTGACAAATCCCGCGCAGTATGTTATAATAAAAGAAACTTATCATACAAGGAGCGAAAAAAATGTCAAAAGCAAAATTCGGCCCCGCAGGAACAGCGGAGAGCTTTAAAACAATGGGCTATAAAAAGT
>JBJEQM010000153.1:0-2171 GCA_051881755.1 Oscillospiraceae bacterium | reverse complement strand
GACTACATTTCCGAATACGGCTACAAATATCTTGAGCTTGCAGACATCTCATAAGGAAAGGAGCAGAATAAATGGCAAAAAAAGATCGAAGCAAGGATAAAGAGAAAAAAAGCTTCAAAACGATACCCAACGCATATATTGCAGGAAGCGGCATTGTTGCGGAAGAAAAGATAACCGATACCCTTGAAAAAAACTATATGCCCTACGCCATGAGCGTTATCATATCCCGTGCGCTGCCCGAAATAGACGGCTTCAAACCCTCTCACCGCAAGCTGCTGTATACAATGTATAAAATGGGACTGCTTACGGGTCCTAAGACAAAATCTGCCAATATCGTCGGACAGACCATGAAGCTCAATCCCCACGGCGACGCGGCGATTTACGAGACCATGGTACGTCTTGCACGCGGAAACGAAGCTCTGCTTCACCCCTATGTTGACAGCAAGGGTAACTTCGGAAAGGCGTATTCCCGCAATATGGCATACGCCGCTTCACGATACACCGAAGCCAAGCTCGACCCCATATGCAACGAGCTTTTCCGCGATATCGACAAGGACACGGTGGATTTTGTTCCCAACTATGATAACGAGACCGTGGAGCCTACCCTGCTGCCTGCTACATTTCCTACTGTGCTGGTAAACGCAAACGTGGGTATTGCCGTTTCAATGGCAAGCGCGGTGTGTCCGTTTAATCTTGCGGAGGTGTGCGAGACAACCATAGGTATAATAAAAAATCCCGAACACGATATAATGTCTACCCTTAAAGGTCCCGACTTTCCCGGCGGCGGATTTATATTGTACGACGAGCACGAGCTTTCCAACGTATACAAAACGGGCAGAGGCTCCATCAAGGTGCGCGCAAGATATAATTATGACTCATCGGCAAACTGCATCGAGGTTACGCAGATACCTCCCACCACCACCGTTGAAGCCATAATGGATAAGATAATCGAGCTTATCAAGCAGGGCAAAATATCCGAAATATCCTATATCCGCGACGAAACGGATATCAACGGTCTGAAGCTTGCCATTGATATAAAAAAGAGCGTTGACCCCGATAAGCTTATGAAAAAGCTTTTCCGTATGACTCCGCTTCAGGACTCCTATTCCTGCAACTTCAACATTCTTATCGGCGGCGTGCCAAAGGTAATGGGCGTCGGCGAGATACTTGAAGAATGGATAGCTTTCCGCAAGGAATGTATCAAGCGCAGAGTGTATTTTGAGCTTTCCAAGAAAAAAGAGAAGCTGCACCTGCTGAAAGGTCTCCAGAAGATATTGCTGGATATTGACAAGGCTATCCATATCGTCCGCGAGACCGAGGAAGAATCCGAGGTCGTACCAAACCTTATGATAGGCTTCGGCATCGACGAGATACAGGCTGAATATGTTGCCGAAATAAAGCTGCGCCATCTGAATAAGGAATATATCATCAACAGAATTGCCGACATTGAGCAGCTTGAAAAGGATATCGCCGAAATGGAGGGCGTTCTCAAAGACGAGAAAAAGGTCAAGAATATCATTATCGACGAGCTTAAAGAGGTCATCAAAAAATATCAGCAGCCCCGAAAAACTATGTTCATTTATACCGCCGAGGCAGACGATGAGCCTGTTGAGGACGATACGCCCGATTATCCAGTGTTCCTGTTCATGTCCCGCAGCGGATATTTCAAAAAGATAACTCCGCAGTCCCTGAGAATGTCGGGCGAACAGAAGCTTAAAGAGGGCGACATAATGGACTATGAGGCTGACACCACCAACAAGAGCGAGCTGCTGTTCTTCACGGACAAGTGTCAGGTCTACAAGTCCAAGACGTCTGTTTTCAAGAATACCAAGGCGTCCGATCTGGGATATTATATCCCCGCTCAGCTTGGCTTTGACGAGGGTGAAAATTTCCGCTCCATGGTAGTTACCAACGATTACAGCGGCTATCTGCTTATGGTATTTGAAAACGGCAAGGCGGCAAAGGTACCCCTTAGCGCTTACGAGACCAAAACCAACCGAAAAAAGCTTGCCAACGCATACAGCGACAAGTCACCGCTTGTAAAGCTGCTTTACATCGGTGAAAATGCGGATATACTCATTCGCACAAGCAACGGACGCGCCCTTGTTTTCAATACGGGCATGATTCTGCCAAAAGCCACAAGAGATACTATCGGCGTTCAGGTAGTTACG
>JBJEQM010000152.1:0-2177 GCA_051881755.1 Oscillospiraceae bacterium | reverse complement strand
CAGGCAGCCCAGAATTACTCTGTCGGAGCAGAACTGCCGCCATTCCTTGGGTGAGATAACGCCCTTGCTTTCCATAAACGCATTGAGTATGCCCACAAGCGCTGTGCCCTGTCCCGTGAAGTCCTGTATATCAAGAAGCTGGAAGCCCGAAAGCTCCTTGGAGCGCAGGGCGGTCTCTATCTCGTTTTTGTAGCACTCCGCGGCGAAACGTCCCGAAGCGCGGAAATAGCTGTCTGCGAGGTGGGAAAGTCCTGCTTTTTCAAGTCTCTCGCGGAATATCTCGAAATTATAGGGCTTTAAAACGCCTGTGTACTTTTCAATTTCGGTATAATCGGGGTAGGTGAAATACTGTCCCACCTCGTGGCTGACAACGGGTATATTGGAGATAAACTGTCCGTCGCCGCTGTCAACGGACACGGTCTTTACGCCCGTGCCGTACTGTATCTCTATCGTGCCGCCGCCGCTTTTTTCTCCGCTTACGGAGTCGGGGCGGATATTTTTATCATAGGTGTAGTCGGCGTTGGGAGCGTCGGTCTGAATATGACCCAGGGGAGCGTCGCACATGGCGTATGAGCCGCGGAAAAGCCGCTCCTTGGAGAAGCGCACGCCTACGAAGAAGTCGTCGTTATCCACGATACAGGGCCAGAACTGGAAGTTGTTGGAGCCTTGGGTATAAAGGTGACGGGGGTCATGCTTTTTATATCCGCCGAGAATATCGTTGAGCCGCTCCTTGCTGCCCCAAAGCTCGTTTCCGAGGGACATTGCAAAGAATGATGGGTGGCTGCCGAAGCTGTCCAGTATACGGAAGCCCTCGTCGATAAGGTACTGCTGTCCCTCGGTGATATCGTCCTCGACCGTGCCCCAGAAAGGCAGCTCGGGCTCCATGTAGATGCCAAGCTCATCGGCGGCGTCGAATGCAGCCTCGGGCGGGCAGCAGGTGTGGAAGCGGTAGTGGTTGATGCCGTGCTCCTTGGCGGCGGACATTACCTTAATCCAGCCCTCCTTGTCGGTGGGGGCGGCGGCTGTAATTGGGAATATCATTCCGTCGTGCTTGCCGCGGAGGAATATTTTCTCGCCGTTGAGCAGGAAGTCCGTGCCGCTGGTCTCAAAGCTGCGCATACCGAAGCGGGTCTCAACGGTATCGTCGCCGCAGGATATTTTCATGGTGTACACAACGGGGGAGTGTTCGCTCCAAAGCTTTGCGGCGGGCATTTCGTATGTAAAGGAGAATTCGCCGTCGGCGGAGATATTCTTTGCGGCAAAGCCGTCCACGGCGGCGGTCAGGTCACATTTTCCCGTGGTCGTGCCTGTGACGGTCACGCGTGAATTTTTGCTGTCGGGGTATATTTTTATATTTTCCGCGCGGAGCTTTTCAAGACGCTCAATACCTATCTTTCCCGTGATACCCAGCCAGTTGGTCTGGGTGTCGGGGGAGGTCATATGTCCGCCTGGGACGGGATATGATACGTTATCCACCATGATTACAACGGTATTTTCGCCGCCGTGCACAAGGTCGGTGATGTCATATCTGTGGGGCGCGCACAGGCTGTTGAAGCTGCCTGCAAATGTGCCGTTTATCCACACAGAGGTCACTCGGGTGCGCTCCAATGTAAGGATATAGTCGCAGTTGTTCTTTGTGAGGACAAAGCTGCGGCGGTATAAAGCGCAGCCGTCGAAGCGGTGTGGGTCGGTGAGGTAGCCGTCGCTGCGCTCGTCCGTGACGGGAGACTTTTTCATCTGCGAAACGGTGGAGGGCAGTGTAATGGTATCGTCGAAAGCAGCGTTGACATCGGGCTTGTCCTTGGATAAAAGGAAGTCCCATTTTGTATCGGTAAGTTCGATGAAATTTATCATAGCGGTGAGTCCTTTCGCGTTATTATGTATATTATACCATATCAAACGAAAAATGCCAATACTTTTTTTGATTTTTTGAGTATTATGTCGGCGGACTTTTTATGGGCAGGTATACAATAAAAGCGGGAGCGGACATATGCCGGGAAAATCGTTTATAAAGAAATTGCAATTTATAAAAAGGGGCTGCGGGGCACTTTAAATATGTGTCCGTGCAGCACCCTATATTATTGTTCCGCAGCATCGGAGAGCCGCAAAATATCTGTTTTCCATGCTAAATTAAGGCAACGTTATCACGAAATGAGGCTTTTGGCTTCTTATTTTAA
>JBJEQM010000151.1:0-2194 GCA_051881755.1 Oscillospiraceae bacterium | reverse complement strand
CTTTTATGGGAGAAAGCTCCACGGTGTGGCACAACGCCGTGCTTTATGTAAACATATCCCTGCTGACCCTTGTCATCTCCACCATTGCCGCATATGCGGCGCTTTGTCTGCTCAGACGTATACTTGACGGCGGAAAAAGCTTCGACGGAGACTACACGGTCATAATCATGCAGGGAGAAAACCATGTTTCCATCAAGGCGGCGTGCGATACCTGCAATAATCTTACCGATGTTTTCAGCGGAAAACCCGTTATAATATGCAGCAGGTCTGCAATATCTCCCCTGTTTGAGGAAAAAGTCCTGCAATATGCCATGTCGGGGGAAAATACGGACAATATAAAGGGCTGGCGCATAATCCCGTACAATACGGTCAATTCGGGCGGACTTATGCCCTCCTTCCGCCCTACTGGGATATACATAAAAAATAACGAGAGCGGCAAGATAAAGTATATAGACGCTTATGTGGGCGTTGTGGAGCGCGAGCTTGAACACGCCGTTTTTAATCCCAAAATAATCGGATAATATCACCATGGAAAGGAATGTCATAAAATGAATCTGACAGATAAGATCCTGTTATTTATCAAAAAGCTGCTGGGCGAAAAGGGCGGCATATACTACATAAACGGCGCGGAGACCCTTCCCGCTCCCCTGTCAAAGCAGGAGGAGGAACAGGTTTTCCGTATGCTGGAAACAGACGAGCAGCAGGCGCGTCAGACTCTCATCACACATAATCTGCGCTTGGTCGTGTATATTGCCAAAAAGTTTGAGTCCACAGGAGTTGGCATTGAGGATCTTGTATCCATCGGCACTATCGGTCTTATCAAGGCGGTAAACACATTCTGTCCCACCAAAAATATCAAGCTGGCAACGTATGCTTCACGCTGTATCGAAAACGAGATACTCATGTTCCTGCGCAAATCATCTCAGTATAAAAACGAGCTGTCCATCGATGAGCCGCTGAATATCGACTGGGACGGCAACGAGCTGCTGCTGTCGGATATTCTCGGCACGGACGAGGACATTGTAAACAGCGGCATAGAAAACGAGGCGGAGCGCAACCTGCTCCTGGAAGCGGTGGAAAATCTGCCCGAGCGCGAAAAGTGTATAATGAAAATGCGCTTCGGAATACCGGGCGGCAAGGAAATGACCCAAAAGGAAGTCGCCGACGTTATCGGAATATCACAATCATACATATCCCGTCTGGAAAAGCGTATCATAAAAAAACTGAAGCAGGAAATTGAAAAAGCTATCGGTTAGTATTTCCAATTTTTGCACAGTATACAAAATGAATAGCAAAAGCCGCTTTCGGCAATAATTATTTTCGGGAGAGCTTCCACATCTCCCGTAATAATTTTTGGCGGAGCGGTTTTTTATGTACTATAACAAGGTTGATATAAGCGGCGTGGACACCTCCAAGCTGGAAGTGCTGAAAGAATCGGAGAAAATGGAGCTTCTCAAACGCTGCAAAAGCGGCGATAAAGCCGCGCGTGACAGACTTATCCGCGGAAATCTGCGGCTTGTATTAAGCGTTATACAGAAATTTTCGGGCAGAAACGAAAACGCCGACGACCTTTTTCAGGTCGGCTGTATCGGACTGATAAAAGCCATCGACAACTTTAACACAGACCTTGACGTAAAATTTTCCACCTATGCCGTCCCAATGATAAGCGGCGAGGTGCGCAGGTATATGCGCGACAACGGTCCTATCAGAATAAGCCGCTCCATGCGCGATATTGCGTACAAAGCCATGCAGGCGAAGGAACAGTACATCAACGAGCACCAGAAAGAGCCCACCGTCAAGGAAATAGCCGACATGATAGAGTGCAAGCAGTCCGACGTTGTGACCGCGCTTGAAAGTATCGCCGACCCCGTCTCGCTGTATGAGCCTGTCTACTCCGACGCGGGCGATACTTTGTACGTCCTCGACCAGATAGGCGACAAAAACGACGACAGCAACTGGATAAACGAGATAGCCCTCCGCGAAGCAATGGCTTCGCTACAGCCGCGGGAAAAAAATATACTGTATCTCCGCTTTTTCCTCGGCAAAACGCAGGTGGAGGTCGCAAATGAGATAGGCATTTCCCAAGCGCAGGTATCGCGCATTGAGAAGTGTACTATTGAGAAGATAAAAGGATAAAAATTATACTAATCCCCGATTAAAAAGTGTACAAAAAATCGAGCAAAATCTTGCATAT
>JBJEQM010000150.1:0-8490 GCA_051881755.1 Oscillospiraceae bacterium | reverse complement strand
CGTCCCCGTTTTTCTCCTGCGAGGAGCCGCCGTCTCCCTACTGCGGCGAATTTTTTGCTGCTCTCGGCAGCCGTATACCGTACATCGAAACAAGCCGCGGCTGCCCATATTCCTGCGCATTCTGCCTGTCGGGACGGTGCGGCGGAGTGCGGTATTTTGATATGGACAGAGTAAAAAACGAAATTATCCTGCTGGCGGAAAATACCGTCTCCACGGTGAAATTCGTCGACCGCACATTCAACGCAAACAAGCGCCGCGCCAAGGAAATTCTGCGGTTTATCATAGAAAATCACGGCGCAAAAATACCCCGCGGAATATGCTTTCACTTCGAGATAGCGGGGGATATCCTTGACGGCGAGACCATAGAGATTATCCGCTCCGCGCCTAAGGGACTTTTCCAGTTTGAGATAGGTATGCAGAGCTTCAACGAGAAAACGCTGGATTATATCCACCGCCGCACCGACTGCACGCTGCTGAAAAATAATATACTGCGGCTGACGAAAAGCGGGAACGCACATATCCATATCGACCTTATCGCGGGGCTGCCCTACGAGGATTTGTCAAACTTCCGCGACAGCTTCAACACTGCATTTTCGCTTGGTGCGGATATGCTGCAAATGGGTTTTCTTAAGCTGCTTCATGGCGCAGATATGCGGGAGAACAAGGAAAAATACCCTTGTGAATTTTCGTCCGAGCCGCCCTATGAGGTCATCTCGACCCCATGGCTGACAGCGGAGGATATCGCCGCATTAAAACATACCGAGGACGCCCTCGACCGTCTCTGCAACAGCGGACGATTCCGCCGTACATCGGAGTACATTATGCAAAGCTGCGGCAAAACGCCTTTCGACATTTTGGGGGACTTCGGTAAATTTGCCGCCGAACGCGGCACGGCAAAAATATCCCTTGACGATTATACCGCTCTTGTTTACGAATATTTTTCGCGTCAGGACGGCATAGATAAAGCGGTACTTCGCGATATTATGGTCTGCGACAGACTGTCCGCAAACTCCTTCGGAAAGCTGCCGCCCGCACTGCAAATAAGTGAGCCTGTACTGACAAAATGTGCAAAGCAGTATCTTGAAAGCTTGCCCCATACAAAGCAGAAAAATGGGGTAAAAAGGAGTATCGCAATATTGTACAGCCAATGTCACGGAGACAATATCTGCGCCGTTTATGCCGATTACAAAGACGGCGATAAAAACCGCCATGGCATTTCCGCACCCGAGTATGAGCTTCACAAATTTTATTTTGAATATAAAAATAAGGCTTTTGCAGACTGATTTATACTAAACACCATTTAAAATATGAAAAAAATCAAGCCGACAATCTTGAAAAGCTTTAGCTTTTTTATATTGGATTTCGGCGCAGATTTTTTTCCGTTTTTTATTGGTGTTTAGTATTATACTGCAAAAGCCTTTTATCATAATTTCTTGCGCTTGCCCGTAATTTCCGAAATATCTATCCGCCAAATTGCCGTGCGTGATAAGCTCCGCGCGATGGCAGAGTCAAACTCAGCCATATTTTTCGGCGTGTGGCGCTCGCATAACAGCCTTAATGCGTGAATTTTCTCGCTGTCGTCATGTACCTCAGAAGCAGTACCGCGGATAATGGCGGACTCAAATTCCGTGGTGAATTTATCCTCGGCGCGCTTGGTGTCGCCAACACAGGCAAGACATACTCTGCCGTCGTTTTTCATGCAGTCGGTCTTGAAGCCCTCCATGGCGCTGTGGAAATATATCGCATTTCCGTCGCGCACAATGGTGACGGGTACGCAGTAGGGCGCGCCGTCGGGGGTGATAAGCGAAAGCGCGGCATATTCGCATTTGTCTGCAATGCCAAGGGCGAACTCCGCGGGCATTTCACGGTCTTTTCTTCTCATTGTAAACCTCGTTTATGTATTATTTTTCCGAGCAGAACTCTACCTTTTTGCCCTCAAGTATCATGTTTGTAGTCCTTACGGCGCACATCTTGCCGCACATGGAGCAGGTGTGACGGTCAGCAGGAGGTACGCTCTCGAAATAATCCCTTGCCTTTTCGCCGTCGATTGCGATCTTGAACATTTCGTCCCAGTCCATCTTGTGACGAGCCTCCGCCATAGCGTTGTCAAGGTCGCGCGCATGAGGAACGCCCTTTGCGATGTCGGCGGCGTGAGCGGCGATACGGCTTGCGATAATGCCCTCCTTAACGTCGTTTATGTCGGGCAGACGGAGGTGCTCCGCAGGTGTTACATAGCAGAGGAAATCCGCACCGCTTGCCGCCGCAATAGCGCCGCCGATAGCGGAGGTGATGTGGTCGTAGCCGGGAGCGATATCCGTTACAAGAGGTCCGAGTACATAGAAAGGCGCGTTGTGACAGATACGCTTTTGCAGCTTCATATTGGCGGCAATTTCGTTCATAGCCATGTGTCCCGGACCCTCTACCATTACCTGTACATCCTTTGCCCATGCGCGCTCGGTCAGTGCGCCCAGCTCGATAAGCTCGGATATCTGACCGCCGTCGGTGCTGTCGTCGATACAGCCGGGACGGAGAGCGTCGCCAAGGCTTATGGTAACATCATACTCACGCAGTATCTCCAGTACCTCGTCATAATGCTCGTAGAACGGATTTTCGTTGCCCGTCATCATCATCCACGCAAACAGCAGAGAGCCGCCGCGGGATACAATGTTCATCTTGCGCTTGTCACGCATGAACGCCTCAACAGCGCGGCGGTTGATACCCGCGTGGATAGTCATAAAGTCCACGCCCTCCTCCGCGTGCGCACGCACTACCTTGAGGAAGTCCTCGGCGGTTATCTCCAGCAGATCCTTTTCAAGATAACCGATAGCATCGTACATGGGAACTGTGCCTATCATGGCAGGAGATTTTGCAACAAGCTCGCGGCGGAAAGTGTTGGTCTTGCCGTAGTTGCTGAGATCCATAATAGCCTCCGCGCCGAACTTTATAGCCATGTCGACTTTCTGCATTTCAACGTCATAGTTTTTGCAGTCGCCCGAAATACCGAGGTTTACGTTTATCTTGGTGCGCAGACCCGCGCCGATACCCTCGGGGGAAATGGACTTGTGATTGACATTGCAGGGGATAGCCACCTCGCCGCTTGCAACGCGCTGGCGGAGCGTTTCCGCGTCAATGTACTCTTTCTTCGCAACGACCTCCATTTCGGGAGTGATAATGCCTTTCTTTGCGGCTTCCATCTGTGTTTTGTAGTTTCTCATAATAATTTTCCTTTCAAGCAGTATATTATATTTTTGTTTTACTTTACTTTACTTTGCAAATCGACTGTTTATATCGAACGCGTGATTCATAGGACCGCTGCCCTTGCCTAAATCCAGCATATCCGCCAGAGCGCCCGAGATGTACTCCTTTGCCCGCTCAACGGAGTCGGGGAGAGAGTACCCCTTGGCAAGATCAGCCGCAATTGCGCTTGACAGCGTGCAGCCCGTGCCGTGGGTGTTGGGATTGTCTATCCGCTTGCCCTTGAACCATTGATATGACCCGTCGGCGTAAAGCAGGTCGTCCGCGTCGTTTACGCTGTGACCGCCCTTGCAGAGCACCGCGCAGCCGTAAGCGCGGTGTATCTTCTCCGACGCCGTAAGCATATCGTCCGCATTTGTTATCTTCATGTCCGCCAGCACCTCCGCCTCGGGAATGTTTGGCGTGATGACCGTCGCTATTGGCAGCAGACGCTTTTTCAGTACGTCCACCGCGTCGTCGCTGATGAGCCGCGCGCCGCTTGTCGCCACCATAACGGGGTCAGCCACAATGTTTTTCGCGCCGTAAGCGATGAGCCGCTCCGCGATAGCCTCAATAAGCTCCGAGGACGATACCATGCCAATTTTTACCGCGTCGGGATAAATGTCCTCAAACACAGCGTCTATCTGCTGCCTGAGAAATTCGGCGGACACTTCGTAAATTGCCGTAACGCCGGTGGTGTTCTGCGCCGTAAGCGCGGTTATAGCGCTCATGGCGTAAACTCCGTTTACAGTCATAGTTTTTATATCTGCCTGAATACCGGCGCCTCCGCAGGAATCGCTTCCCGCGATCGTTAATGCTGTTTTCATTTTATACCTCCGCATTAATTTTATATAGCGGCAAAAGGTGGTGCCCCCGATTTGCCGCGTTTTATTTTATTAGTGAATAGTGAATGGTGAATAGTTTATAGTGAATAGTGATAATCATTATTCACTCTTCACCATTCACTATTCACTACAATGCTTTTCAGCGTTTCCGCCGCCCTTTTTATATCCTCCGCGCCGAAAATAGCCGATACCACCGCAATACCCCGCGCGCCGCAGCCGAATAACTCACCCGCGTTTTCGCAGGTTATGCCGCCGATAGCCACAGCGGGAATTTTCACCGAGCCGCATATCTCGCGGAGCATATCATTGGTAATGCGCACCGCGTTTGTTTTGGTGGGGGAGGGGAAAACTGCGCCCACGCCAAGATAGTCTGCGCCCTCAGCCTCGGCTTTTTGCGCCTGCGCCACGGTCTTTGCGGTCGCGCCGATAATGAAGTCCGCGCCTGTCTGCTTGCGTATCTCCGCCACGGGACAGTCTTCAATGCCAACGTGTATGCCGTCCGCACCGCTTTCCAAAGCCACGCGGAGATTGTCGTTTATTATGAGGGGCACACCGTATTTGGCGCATATCTTCTTCATCTCCACAGCCTCTTTGATGAAGTCCTCCTCGCCCAGATTTTTCTCCCGAAGCTGTACAATGGTCACGCCCCCCGAGAGCGCCTCCTCCACCTGTTCATACAGGCTCTTTGCGCCTACCCACGCGCGGTCGGTGACGGCGTAAAGCCGCAGCATATCAGCAGTAAATTTCATATTTTCCGTAATACCTCCATATATTGCCGTACATTTTCGCACCGCATAAAACCGCTCATTATACATCCGCCTTTAGCGCCGCATTGTATGATATCCCGCATATTTTCCGCCGAGATACCGCCGATTGCGTACACGGGTATATTCACCCTTGCGCATACATCGCGGAGAAAATCAAGTCCGCGGGGCGCAAGCCCCTTTTTGCAGTCCGTAGCGAAAATGTGACCCGCCGTGATATAGGTGCAGCCCAGTTCTTCCGCAGTAACGGCGTCCTCTGCGGAATGACAGGACGCGCCCAGTATATCAAAATAAGACCGCTGCTCGTCCGACATTTCTGTAAGTTTGTGCAGGGGCAGATGTATATTTTTTATACCCAAATTTATCGCCGCATCAGCAAAATTGTGCAGTATAAGCCGCGTACCGTACCTGCCGCAGATATCCGCCGCACTCTTCGCCAAAGCTGTGTATTCCTGCACGGACAAATCCTTTTCACGCAGTATTATTGCATGGGGACGGCACGCCGCAATATCGTCCAGCCGCCGCAGAAAATCACCGCCGCACAGTGCGCGGTTTGTCACGCAGACTATATCACACATAAAGATAGTCGTTCAGCACAGGCTGCAAGCCCTCGTCCGCAATATCGCCGTACATCTTCTCAAAGCTTCTGCCGTCGTTTATCTCAAACTGCTCGTCGCCCTCTGCGCCGCCGCTCTCCTTTCCGGTGTACTTGCTCTCGTGGTCGCCGATACCTGTGGAAACGCCTGCCGATACTTTGGTGGCAGCTATCTTTACAATGCCGTTGCGGAACTCCGCGCTTTCGCGTGAGGATACCGTGATACCCGCAAAGGGCAGGAATATCCTGTATGCGCAGATTATCTGGCAGAGCTGAGTTTCGTGTACATCGAGGGGATTTATCTTGTCATTATTTATAATAGGACGAAGCCGCGGACAGGACAGGGATATCTCCGCGTGAGGGTATTTTCGCTGAATATAAAACGCGTGGAGACCCGTCGCAAGAGCGTCCTTTCGGAAGTCGGACAGACCCAGCAGCGCCGAGAACGCCACGCCGCGCATACCGCCCATGAGCGCGCGCTCCTGCGCGTCGAAGCGGTAGGGATAAACGCGCTTGTGACCCATAAGGTGCAGCTGCTCATAGCGGTGAGAGTCGTATGTCTCCTGGAAAACCGTCACATAGTCCGCGCCGCATTCGTGCAGGTAGCGGTATTCGTCCGTGTTGACGGGATAAACCTCCAGCCCCACCATGCGGAAGTATTTCCGCGCCAGCTTGCACGCCTCACCGATGTATTCCACGCTGCTCTGTGCTCGGCTCTCACCTGTCAGGATAAGGATTTCCTCCATGCCGCTGTCGGCGATTATCTTCATTTCATGCTCTATCTGTGTCGCGTCAAGCTTCATTCTGTTGATGTGATTGTAGCAGTTGAAGCCGCAGTATACACAGTAATTTTCGCAGTAATTTGCAATATACAGCGGCGTGAAAAGATATACCGTGTTGCCGAAGTGCTTGCGCGATTCAAGACGTGCTTTCTGCGCCATCTGCTCCAGAAACGGCTCGGCGGCAGGGGAGAGCAGCGCCATAAAATCGTCTGCGGAGCAGCTTTCATGCTCCAGCGCCGCTTTCACGTCCCGCGCGGTATATTTTGTATAATCGTATCCGTTCACGGAGGACATTACCTTGTCCCGTATGTCGGAGCTTATCTGCTCCATGCCTGGCATAAATTCCATGTGATTTGTGCGGCAGGAGGGGTCGTTTTCCAGACGGTGCTTTTTCTCCAGAGCCGATTCGGAAAGATACTCCGAATCTATAAAATAGCTGTTATCCATTGTATATTGGGCATCTCCTTTAATCTCTTAAAAATCCCGTGAGGGGATCGGACGCGGACGCGCCGCGCAGCAGCACTCTGCCCAGACCCGACAGATATGCCTTGCGTCCCGACTCCACAGCCTGACGGAACGCTTCCGCCATAAGAGGCAGGTCGCCAGCAGTTGCAAGGGCGGTGTTCGCCATGACCGCCGCCGCACCCATTTCCATAGCCTCACAAGCCTGGGACGGTCTGCCGATACCCGCATCAACAATAATGGGCAGGTCTATCTCGTCTATGAGTATCTGTATAAACTCTCTCGTCGCCAGACCCTTGTTGGAGCCGATAGGAGCAGCCAAAGGCATTACAGCCGCCGCGCCCGCATTTACAAGGTCGCGCGCCGCATATAAGTCGGGGTACATATAGGGCATTACAACAAAGCCCTCTTTTGCCAGTATCTCCGTGGCGCGGGTTGTTTCCGCGTTGTCGGGGAGGAGGTACTTTGTATCGCGCATTATCTCTATCTTGACGAAGTTTCCGCAGCCAAGCTCACGCGCAAGACGTGCTATGCGTACAGCTTCGTCGGCAGTTCTCGCGCCCGATGTGTTGGGGAGCAGAGTAACGCCCTCGGGGATATAATCGAGGATATTTTCATGCTCCTTTGTGTTTGCGCGGCGCACCGCAAGAGTGATTATCTCCGCGCCTGCATATTTTACCGCCGCCTCAATAAGCTTCAGGGAATATTTGCCCGAGCCCAAAATAAAGCGGGATTTAAATTCGTGACCGCCGATAATAAGCTTGTCATTGTTTTCCATATATTTTACTTCCCTTCAATTATCTTTATGACCGCGTGAGCCTCGTGAGCGGCGCAGACCGTAACTCTTGTGGATACAAGACCCATGCCGTCCGCAACGTCGCTTTTTCCGTCGCCGCAGAGATAGAAGCGCTCCGTTATCTTACGCGTATTTATCTCATTTGCGGAGGATAATCCCGCCATACCCGACGCCGCCGTCAGATACTTTTCGGGCAGATTTTCCAGCACGCCGTTTACAAGCATAGCCTTACATTCTGCGTTGTCGAAAGCTTCGCAGATGATGTCCTCATTTTGCAGCAGGGGCACAAGGTTGTCCTCCGTAATGCGCACCGTGTCAATTTCGATTTGACAGTATGGCGCAATATCGCGCAGAGTGTCGCGAAGAGCCTCCGTCTTGAACATACCAAGCTGACGGACGAAGTACTGCTGTCGGTTCATATTGGATAAGTCCACCCTGTCAAAGTCGATAAGGTGGAGCCTGCCTATGCCTGCACGGGCAAGCATGATTGCGATATTGGAGCCAAGTCCGCCCAGACCGCATACAGCCACGGAAGCAGCGGATATTTTTCTTTGCAGCTCAGACCCGTGACGGGCTTCAAGGGCGGCGTACATTTCTTCGCGGGAGGGTACAGCCATATCAGCCGCCCCCCACAAAGCTTACTACTTCCACCACGTCGCCGTCCGCGAGAATGACCTCGCCGTACTGTGCCTTGGGGACAATCTCGCCGTTGCGCTCCACGGCTATGCGGCGGCAGTCGTAGTCCGTGCTGTCCAGATATTCCGACAAAGTCTTGCCGTCGGCGCTGATGTCCTTTCCGTTTATCTTTACCATAATGACCTCCTCATAACAAATAAGGGAGCCGCCAAAAGGCAACTCCCGATAAAAACTTATTTCAGGCATCCCTACGTTGGCATTATCCAAATCAGGTGACGGGTCGGAGGTCGCACCTCCCTCTCAGCCTGTAATGCAGGCTCCCCGAGCTGTTCACTTATATATTATACTCTATTTTTTGCAGATGTCAAGGAAAAAT
>JBJEQM010000149.1:0-2197 GCA_051881755.1 Oscillospiraceae bacterium | reverse complement strand
AACGCCGCCCTGTCACGGCGGAGGTCGTGGGTTCGAGTCCCATCCAGGTCGCCATATGCGGATTTAGCTCATCCGGTAGAGCGCCACCTTGCCAAGGTGGAGGTAGCGAGTTCGAGCCTCGTAATCCGCTCCAACGGCGCTATAGCCAAGTGGTAAGGCGTAGGTCTGCAACACCTTGATCCCCGGTTCAAATCCGGGTGGCGCCTCCAGCTATCCTCAATGCTTATGCATTGGGGATTTTTCTTTTTGGTGAATAATAGTAGGGGCGCACATTGTGCGCCCGATTTTGCTGTATATTTATGGGTTAATACTAATCCCCGATAAAAGTATAGACAAAAAATCTTCGCAAAATCCATTTATGCAAGATTTTGCTCGATTTTTTGTATACTTTTTAATCGGGGATTAGTATAAAAGGGCGGATATTGAAATCCGCCCCTACAAAAATTGGATTTTTCAATTAATGGTACATAGTGATTATATAAAAAACTATGCACTAACATTTATTATATCATGTCATTGACAATATCGTTGAGCCTGTCCACGCCGTTATCGGTGAGCCATGCCATAATATCGTCCCACCGTTCGTCAAACTCCTCCTCGGGACACATTACCGCGTTGGCGGTCTCGGTGCTGACGTAGGTCTCCAGCGTGGAGCGAATTATCTCCGCTTCAATGTTGTCGCTGAGCTCGTCCGCGCCGACCATGGGACGGGGTGCGGGAATATCGCGGGGGAACAGCTCCGCCGCGGTGAGTATGCCGTATGCTTCCAGTGCTTCGGTCTCCGCGCCGCTGCGGTCTGCGTAAAGGTAGTCGGGGGAGTAGTAATTTCCCGACGGGTCTCTGTCAAGACTGCTGCGGACGGGGAATGGGAAGCGGTAAAGTCCTATGGACGATATATTTTCCTCGTCGCTTTCCGGCAAGGTGCGCACGCCGTCCGAGACAGTATAGTCCTCGCCCTCAATGCCCCAGCCGATAAGGGTCTGCACCTCGTCGGAGCAAAAGTCGTCCAGAAACTCAAAGGCGCGCTGCGGGTCTCGGCAGGACGTTGTTATCATTATACCGCTTTCGCCGCTGTAACCGTAGTTATACAGCTCGGGACAAAGGGTATTTTCGTCTATGGTGACCGCAAGAGGAAAGTACTGCCGCGATTCGGGAAGCTGCTCGTTGGCGGCGGCGATATTCTCGCCGATGTCGGCAATTGCAAGGACGCAGCCGCTTGCAAGCTTGTCCTCATAGGTCGTGTGCCCCTGTGTGAAGGTCTTTTCGTCAAGAAGCCCCTTGTTGTAGAGCCTATTGAGCCAGCGGTAAAATTCCTTTACCTGCGGGTGCAGCCACTTGTAGACCGCAGTCTCGCCGTCGTAAATGAAATCTCCGCCGTAGGGCAGACCAAGCAGCGCGTTTATCTTATCCTCAAATATACCGCGGTTGGTTTTTGTGCCGCCGCAGAATGAGAAGCCTACGGTACTGCGCTCGTTTATCCACTTGTGGTTTTCGGCATAAGCCGCCAGGCAGTCTTCCAGCTCTTCAAGGGTAGTTATCTCGGGATATCCCGCCTCCTTAAGCACATCAAGCTGTATTTGGAAAGTGCCGTAAATATCCGTGTTTGGCTCGCTTACCGTGCCGACGGTGTAGATGTGACCGTCCTCCGCGCGAAGCTTGTCAAAGCCTGCGCCGTACATTGCCTTTATATTATTTCCGCCCGTTTCAAAATATCCGTCAAGGAGAGCGGCATATCCCGACGAGATGACCTCGTCGGTGCTGTCGGCGGCGTATATCATGTCGGGCAGGGCGTCCGAAGCGATCATTTCGCTTATTTCGTCGGCGTAATCGCCCTCGGGACGGGTTATTTCCAATGTAACGCCCGTGATTTCCTTGATTTTTTCGGCGATATTATCATCGAAAGGCATATCCTCCTCGGAGTTGGCAAGATAAATGCTGAACACGGCAGGCTCGCGGCTTTCCTCAGGCGGAGCGTCCGTCAGGACGGCGGAGGTCTGCTCTGTTTCTCCTGTGACTGCCGCTGATGTTGTATCGGACGCCGTTTCCGATGTTTCGGCAGGCGCGGCGGAATTGCAGGCGGTCAGCAAAACCATACAGCAGGCTAAGATATATTTGCTTTTTTTATTCATTAACTCTTGATCTCCTTGTTTGTGCATTTGCATACATATTTAATGTAACATAATTCATCTCCTTAATA
>JBJEQM010000148.1:0-2205 GCA_051881755.1 Oscillospiraceae bacterium | reverse complement strand
CCACCTTGACGGGTGCAATGAGATTTGTGTTGCAGCCGATGAATGCGCCGTCGCCGATGACCGTGCGGTACTTGTTCATGCCGTCGTAGTTTGATGTTACCGTGCCGCAGCCGAAGTTTACTCCGCTGCCCACGTCGCTGTCACCGATATATGTCAGATGTGCAACGGAGGTCTTTTCTCCGATAACGGAGTTTTTCACCTCAACGAAGTCGCCTATCTTTACGCCCGATTTGATATGGCTGCCGGGTCTTATCTGAACGAACGGACCTATCTTGACATTATCCTCGATAACGGAGTCGTAAGCCTGAACGCTGTTAAGCTTAGTGCCGCTGCCTACCTTGCAGTTTTCGATAAGGCAGTTGGGACCGATAACGCAGTCCGCGCCTATTTCGGTGTTGCCTTTTATAATAGTACCCTGCAATATCTTGGTGCCTGCGGCTATCTTAACATTCCTGCCGATGAAAACTCCGTCGGTGCAGACAAACTCAACGCCCTCGTCCAAAAGCTTATCTATAATGTTCTTTCTCGCAGTATCGTTGAGCATGAGCAGACCCTTGCGGTCGTTTGCCCCCAGTACAACATCGGGATTTTCCGAGATGAACGCGCCCGCACGCAGACCCGCTCCCAGCAGTATGAATACCGAGTCGGTAAGATAATACTCGCCCTGTGAATTATTGGGCTTTATCTCGCCCAGCGCGTAAATGAGCTTGTCGGTCCTGAACCAGTATGCACCCGAGTTTATCTCGCGTATCTTCTTCTGCTCGTTGGTGGCGTCCTTTTCCTCCACGATGCCCGTGATACCCTTGCCGTCGGGGGAGCGCAGTATCCTGCCGTAGCCCGTGGGATTCTCTATCTCAGACGTGATAACGGTAACGGCGTTGCCGTTGTCGGTATGAAGCTTCAATGCACCCTTGATAGTGTCCGCGTCGATAAAGGGCGCGTCGCCGTTAAGGATAAGCACGTTTCCGCCCGCGCGCTCTCTGAGCCAGTCCAGCGCCATCATTACGGCGTGACCCGTGCCGCGCCGCTCGCTCTGCATGACCGTTGTGCAGCGTCCGTTCACATAGTTTTCGATAACTTCGGCATTATATCCCTTTACAATGCAAAGGTCGTCAATGCCCGCTTCTTCGCAGGCTTTCATGACCCATTCCAGCATCGGCTCGCCCAGAACCTCCAGCATGGGCTTGGGCAGGTCGGACTTCATTCGCTTTCCCTGTCCTCCCGCAAGGATAACAGCACAGTTTCCGTTCATATGATCAATCCCTTATATATTATTTTTGTATATAATCAACGTAAAAATACCTTGCGATATTGATTATCGCCCCTGCCGCGAAGCCTGCTCCGTAGAGAGGATATCCCGCAGACACGCCGATAACGAACGCGCCGATTATTATTGCCGCCCATTCGCCGAAAAACGCCCTGTGGAGATATTCCGGGTCGAGGGAGCTCATTATCATATTGCGGAAGGTCCTTCGCACAAACAAGCCGCCGTCCTCGCGGAATTTTCCGCTTATTTCCGACAGTACGAACCCCGCTCCGAAAAGCACAGCCGCCTTTATCAATGTCAGCATAATATATCCCCCTAACAGCCCCAAGTATTTCCTATACAAAAAAATATCTAACATTAGTATCGCATATTTTGACGGAAATTTCAATACTATTTTGTGACTTTGTGTAAGATGTAATTTCTTTGTTCAATTTCCACAAAAAATTTGGCTATAATTTTCTTTGCTCGCAGTATGGAAATATACATAATTATCTGCTATAATATAATTATGACCGTATGCTATGAAAATTTACATTTTTTGTATCATGCGGAACACTAAATTTATTGGAGGTAATACCAATGGCACACAAATATTGTTATTTGTTCTCCGAAGGCAACGCTAACATGAGAGAGCTTCTCGGCGGTAAGGGCGCAAACCTTGCCGAAATGACCAATATCGGTCTCCCCGTTCCTCAGGGCTTCACTATCACAACAGAAGCCTGCACACAGTACTATGAGGACGGCAGAAAGATCAACGACGAGATTTTTGCAGAGATCCAGGAGTACATCGGCAAGATGGAAGAGATCACAGGCAAGAAGTTCGGCGACAAGAAGAACCCTCTTCTCGTTTCCGTTCGTTCCGGCGCAAGAGCTTCCATGCCCGGTATGATGGATACTATCCTTAACCTCGGTCTTAACGAGGACGTTGTTGAAGTTAT
>JBJEQM010000147.1:0-2206 GCA_051881755.1 Oscillospiraceae bacterium | reverse complement strand
GCATGGCGCTGGGCATAATTGAGGCGGTAAATCCTTCCTTTCGGCTTACCACCCTGACGGACTTCATAACCAAGGCGGTAAGGTTTATACTGGGCTTTATCATGGTCATTTTTATCGGACTGCTGTCCTTACAGAGCATTATAGGCACTTCGGCGGACACCCTTGGGGTCAAGGCGGCGAAATACCTTGCCGCCAACTGCATACCGGTTATCGGCAGCGCCGTTGCCGACGCATATACCACAATAAAATCAAGCCTTGGCATACTTCGGGGCGGCACGGGCTTTTTCGGCGTGGCGGTCATATTTCTCACGGTGGTGCCGCCCCTGACGGAGCTGATAGTCATGCGCGCCGCCCTTGCCATAGCGCAGGTCATAGGGGAGCTGTTTGGGGTGAAGAATATGGATATACTGCTGAAAAATGCTTCCTCGGTGCTGTCCATGCTGTTCAGCGTTATGGTGTGCTTTTCGGTTATGTTTATCGTATCGACGGCTATAATGATGCTCATAGGGCTTAACGTATCGCAGATGTAGGTGGTAAAATGGACGTATTCAGATTTGTAACTCTTACTGCGGGCATGATATCCATAATTATCGCTGTGTTTGAATCCGTCATACCGTCGGAGAAATACTCAAAGCAGCTGAAGCTTATATTTTCGCTTATACTGCTTATCAGCATTGCCGCCCCCCTTGTTGACGGCAGAGCGGATATAGGCGGCATAGAGGATATGGTTGAGACCACCTCTGCGGACATCGGAGAAAAAAGCGGCGCCGCGGACAGATACTTTGAGCAGTCGGTGGAAAGCAATATAAGCAGGAGCATAGGGGATATGCTGACCGAGCATGAAATAAATTTTGATGAAATCAAGACAAGTATAAATATTTCGGAAAGCTTCGGCATATCTATTAATGAGATAGAAATTGCCGTAAGCGATACGGCTCGGGAGGATGAGATAATTGCTTTAGTTAAGGAAAAAACGGAATGTGACAATGTAAAAGTCAAGGAGAATTTACAATGAAGCTTTCGGAACTTACGGATAAGATAAAGGAGCTGCCCAAAAAGGAGTATTTTCCCAAGCTGCTTATTGGTGCGGGTATCGCGGTAATGGTGCTTATAATGCTGTCGGGTATGCAGGATAAGGAGGAGACTCCCTCGACGTCGGAGGTCAACGCGGACTTCCTCACCGCCGATACATTCACCCGTCAGACGGAAGAGAAGCTGGAAGAGATACTGGCGGAGATAGACGGCGTGGGCAAGGCGCGGGTGCTTGTGAACGTGTCGTCAACGGAGGAGTACATCTACGCCGAGGAGATAAAGCAGAGCGCCGACCGCACGGAAAACAGCTATGTGCTCATGGGCAGCGGCGACAAGCAGGCGCTGGTGAAAAAGGTGGAAAATCCGCCTGTGAGCGGTATAATCATAGTGTGCGAGGGAGGGGACGATCCGAAGATATGTGAAAAAATTTACAAGGCGGTGTCAACCGTCCTGAATATCCCAACAAACAGAATATATGTTGCTGAAATGAAGTAGGAGGTCATTTTATATGAGAAAGCTCAACCTTATAATCGGTAAAAAACAGATAATCCTTGCCTGCCTTACGCTTATACTGGGTATCGCGGTATATCTTAACTACGCGCTGGCTTCATCGGACGATATTGCGGCGGAGGACGTTATGTCGGACAACGCAGTGGAGTCTGCCAACTACGGCGACGCGGAGTTCGTTGCGGCTGAGGACGGCAGCGATTACTTCTCGCAGGTACGCCTTACGCGTATGACAAGCCGCGACGAAGCTGTGGAGACCCTTTCCGCCATTCTCAACGGCGGCGACCTCTCCGACGAGGAGACAGCTATATACACCAACGAAGCGGTAACTCTTTCCAAGCTGTCCGAGAGCGAGGGCAAGATAGAAAGTCTTATCAAGGCACAGGGCTTTGACGACTGCGTTGTATACCTCAACGGCAGTACAGCTAACATAGTTGTACGAACAGACGGTCTGGAATCTGCACAAGCTGCACAAATTAAAGACATTTTATTAACAGAAGTTACAATTCCCGCAGAAAATATTAGAATTTTTGAGGTTAAGTAGTTGTGTCTTTTGAAAAAATCTGCTATAATAATAATGTGTAATTATTATCTGAGGCTGACATATGCAATAAAACGGTAAAAAGTCAGTCCGACAGGCAGGAGGACATATCGTATGGATAAAAAA
>JBJEQM010000146.1:0-2209 GCA_051881755.1 Oscillospiraceae bacterium | reverse complement strand
TATTATTGTCAGCGGGCGGTTTATCCGCAGGCGTATCTCGTTTATGTCCGAAGGCGCATTTTCCAGTGCTTTTTTTATATCGCCGAAAAAGTACGACAGTATTTTTTTATCCATATTTTCACGTCCTTTCTGCTTAATACTATGCAGTCTCGGACAAGTATAGAACATAAAAAAATGGCTGCGCACGGACATCAATTTTGTGATGTCCGTGCGCAGCCGCTCTTTTTGTTCTGCTTTGCATTTATTTACTGACTGTTACTTTTCCGCCGCGTACTGCGGCACAATTTTTTAATTCTGCTTTTCCACCCAGACCTTTTCGGTCTCGTGACGTTTCGGGCGCGCCATGAGGTTGCTTACGGCTGTTCTGGGGTTCAAGCCGTTATACAGCACATTGTAGCACTGCTCCGTTATGGGCATATCAACGCCTATCTTTTTGGCAAGACCATACGCCGCCTTGGTACAGAAGTATCCCTCAACCGTACCAACGCGCTTGACCGCTTCCTCGGGTGAAACGCCCTGTCCGATAAGTATGCCCGCGCGGCGGTTGCGGCTGTGCATACTGGTGCAGGTAACGATAAGGTCGCCAATGCCCGTCAGTCCCGCAAAGGTGTCGGAGCGTCCGCCCATGGCAAGTCCGAGACGGGCAATTTCCGTCAGACCGCGGGTCATAAGGGCAGCCTTTGTATTGTCTCCGCAGCCCATGCCGTCGCATATTCCCGCGCATAATGCGATGACGTTTTTCAATGAGCCGCCAAGCTCGCAGCCGATAATATCATCGTTGATATACACTCTGAAAAGGCTGTTGGACATAACGTCCTGCACATAGTCGGCGTATTTTACGTCAGCCGACGCAGCCGTAATGGTGGTTGGCACGCCTATGGCGACCTCCTCCGCGTGGGAGGGTCCCGTCAGCACGACTATGGGCGAATCAGGCAGCTCCTCATGGAGCACCTCGCTCATGCGCTTATAGGTAATATCCTCCAGACCCTTGCCTGTGTTGACGATAATTGTCTTGTCGGACACAATAGGCGCTATCTCCTTTGCCACCGAGCGCACAAAGCCCGTAGGCACACCGAAAATAACAATATCCTTGTCCTTTACGCAGTTTATATCGTTGGTGAGGTCTATGGCGGAGCTTATCTTTACTCCGGGCAGCTTTTCCTTATACTCTCCGTCGCGGCGGATAGTCTCCACCTCGCTTGGGAATTTTGACCACACCGTCACCTCATGGTTGAAGTTGTTCAGCATGACCGCCAGCGCCAGACCGAAGCCGCCCATTCCGAGAATTGCAAAGGTTGCCATATCAATGCCCTCCTGTTAGCTTTTTTCTTTTTTGCCGAAGCTGAATTTATTTTCCGTGCCCTCGCGCAGGCGCTTGATGTTTGCCCTGTGCATATAGATAAGCAGTACGCTTGTGCAGGCTACCAGTATAACGTGTGCGATACAAAGGTTCATTGGCAGACCCTCCGCAAAGTAATGCAGTATAAACGTCAGTATGGGATAAAATACCGCCGCAGAGATAGACGCCACGGAAACATACCGCGTGATAAAGAGTACCAGCGCGAAAAACGGTATGATAATCACGAATGTAAGGGGGTCGATAACGATAAGTATGGAGCAGGACACAAGGATTCCCTTGCCGCCTTTGAAGCCGTAGTACAGCGGAAAAATATGTCCAATAATAGAGAATATTCCCGACAGATAGCCTACGGTCTTTTCGTCGATAACGGACGGAAGAACAGCCGTTTCAAAGCAGTCGCCGCCCATGATAAGCTTGAACGCCAACAGGCTTAAAAGTACGGCTACAATACCCTTGCCGAGGTCGCCGATAAGTGTGAACAGAGCAGGTATTTTACCGTAGCAGCGGAGAGTGTTGGTAAGTCCCGCGTTTTTGCTGCCGTGCTCGCGGATGTCCTCATGCTTGAGAAGCTTTACCGTGATGATAGCGGAATTGCAGCTGCCCAGCAGGTATGAAATGACCATTGTCAATATGATACAAATTACTAATTTCAGCATATGTATGCCCCAAAAGGGACATTGCCTCCTTTCGGTTTTACCGCGATATTTTTAGTCGTCCTCGCGGTTGCGCTCTCTTGTGATGAAGCGTATGGGCGTGCCCTCCAGACCAAAGGTCTGGCGAATCTGATTTTCAAGATAGCGCTGATATGAGAAGTGGAACAGGTCGGCGCGGTTTACAAATACAACGAAC
>JBJEQM010000145.1:0-2210 GCA_051881755.1 Oscillospiraceae bacterium | reverse complement strand
ATATGCAAGATTTTGCTCGATTTTTTGTACACTTTTTAATCGGGGATTAGTATAAGCAGCACATCATCTATAGTTCCCCAACCCTTCGCGTCGCAGGATATTGCGATTCCGACGGTTATTTCACCGCTTTCCGTGGTGATGTTCTTTATTGACGGCGACTGCCAGTTTGCCCAGCCTACAACGCCTGTTTCCTGAGTATATTCCATGCCGTCGGCAATTGCGTAGATGTACATTGTATCATTTGCGCAGTCTCCGCCCTGTAAGGACAGCGAAAAATTATATGCGCCCGGCTTAAGATTTACAACGGTCTGTTCAAGCTTAAAATCCACCTTGTTTTCGGAATAGAAATGGAAAGCGATGTTTCCCGTCTTTGCGTCGGTGGATTTTTCCCGGAAATTAAGCTCGGTGGTGACATCATTTACGTTAATGATATTCCACATGGAATAATCCTTGTTTTCAAAGCTGTAATTCTCGATATAATTAGGCTCTACCATGGAAACGGTACATTTTACGGGCATACCGTCGGCTGTGCCGTTTACAATATAATCATTTGCTCCGCAGCTCTGCATAAGGTTTTCATCGTAGCTTTCCCATTCGACTTTTACCTGCTTTCTTTCGCCGTTGTTGTATATCGCGTCGGCGGTCTCGGGAAGAATAATATCATCGCCAAGACGTATTATTGTCATACAATCGGATATTGCGTCTATCTTTATATCGGTAACAGCGCCCGTGTAAACATATCCGAATGTTTTAAGGGATTCCAGCGCGGTGCCGTCGTTTGCAAACAACGCCTGATTATCCCAGCTTGAGCCGCCGTAATATTTTCCTGCGTCATTGGGGTCATACTCCGCGGAATAGCTTGACGCCCAGCCTGAGCCGAACTGCTCCCACAGCTTGAAACGGTCGTCATAATTATCCCCCGGAACGGGTATCCATGCAGGCTCCCAGTAGCATACGCCGATGCCCTTTTCACCTACATTGCAGACCGCCTGTATAACATCGCTGATACCGTCTGCCTGTCCCTGTACGGTGAACTGATAAAGCTTTTCAAATGTACCGCCGTCGCCGATAGTATTGGCGAAATCATCACCGTCCTCGGCAGTGTACGCATAGGACATTTCGGCAACCATGACATACTTATCATATTCCTCCGATATCTTTTTCAGTATCGCCGTAAGGTTATCGAGAGTACCGTGCCAATATGAATAATACGAGCTTGCAAACACGTCATAGTCAACATTATAATTTGCAAGTATCTTTGCATACTGCTCGTAATTTTCCGACTTTTCGGGATTGGTAAAATGTACGGCAATAAGTATTTTGGGGTCGACCTCACGGACAGCCTTTGAACCTGCGCTCATGAGTTTGGTTATCTTTATCCGGTTGGTTTCGCCGCACATAGCGCCCGTTGTTTCGTTGCCTATCTGCACCATGCCCACATCTGCGCCTGCCTTGATGATTTTGTTAAGGCTCTCTTTTGTAAAGGTATAGAGTGCGTCCGCCTTTGTTTCAATGTCCATATCCGCCCACGCCTTGGGCACCATCTGCTTTGAGGGGTCTGCCCAGAAGTCGGAATAATGGAAATCAACAATGGTCTTAATGCCGTTTTCCGCGGCGCGCCTGCCGATCTCCGCCGCTGTTTCAACATCGTTTCCGCCGCCGCCATAGCTGTTTCCGTCAGCGTCAAACGGGTCGTTCCATACCCTCACACGAACATAGTTTATACCGCTTTGTTTTAGGGTTTTGAAAATATCCTGCTCATTTCCGTCGAAATCTCTGTAAATAACTCCGCTTTTTTCCTCCGAGATAACGGAGGAAATATCAACGGCACGGATAAAATCATAGCTAAGTCCGTCTATCTTGTCAACATAAATAGACGAGCTTACAGGTTCGCTGCCCGTTATCCATGAATTATCGCTGTCGGCAGTAAACTCCAGCGGATCCGACGAAGCCTTTGCTCCGCAGGCGCTCAGGAGCATCGCCGCCGAGCAAAGCAGCGCGGATATGTTTATTCTCTTTTTCAAATCAAATCCCACCTTGTTATGGAAAATGCACTGTTCATAAAATATACTATGAACAGTGCATTTGAAATCAATGCGTAATTACAGCAATAGTTGTTGGCTATGATTGCCGAATCGAAAGCGTCAAGCTCCGACTTAACGTCTGCGCCGTCCCAGATGTTGCAGGAAGCACTTCCGGAGGATTCCCAG
>JBJEQM010000144.1:0-8553 GCA_051881755.1 Oscillospiraceae bacterium | reverse complement strand
AGCCGAAAGGCAGGAGGATTTTACAATGGATAAAAAAACCGAAAATCAGACCAACAATATTAAGATATCCGAGGACGTGATTGCAAAGATCGTTGAGATAGCCGTTAAGGGCGTGGAAGGAGTTACGGAGTTTACCAAGTCCAAGATAAAGTTTGAGAACCTGTTCGATAAGGACAGCGCTAATTCCGCCATCAACGTCAAGTCAGAGAGCGGCTCGGTGAATATTACGGTCAATGTTATCATGTCCTACAGCTGCAAGGTCAAGCAGGCTGCGGAGCATATACAGAACAAGGTCAAGAACGATATACAGAATATGACGGGCATCGCCGTTACAAAGGTAAATGTTATTGTGGACGGCATAGCCTTCGATAACTGATAAAGCAGGCTCCCTTTTTTGGGGGGCTTGCTTTGGTGCGTTTATATTTATTTTGAAAGGAATGTAAAACTTGAAAAGAAGTGAGATAAGAGAAGCGGCGTTTATACTGACGTTTGAAAAGCTTTTTTCCGACGGCACCGCAGAGGATATAATCGAGGCGGCTTACGAAGCCGATGAATTTGATATGGACGACAATGTTGAGCGCCTTTTTACCGCCGTTGACGGCAAGGCGGAGGAGATAGACGGCTATATCGCAAAATACAGCGAAAAGCGCCAGTTCTCCAGAATACCCAAGGTCAGCGTTGCCGTGCTGAGAATCGCCATATACGAAATGCTCTTCGACGATAATGTTCCCGTGAACGTCGCTATCAGCGAGGCGGTAATTCTGTCGAAGAAGTTCTCCTTTGCTCCCGACACCCAGTTTGTAAACGGCGTTCTTGGCGCGCTGGCAAAGGATATTGAAAAGGACAAGGACGTGAAGTAAATGCCCGTTTATCTCGGCATTGACACAAGCAATTATACCACGTCGGCGGCGCTGTACGATACCGGCAATAACACGGTGGTACATTCCAAGCGGCTCCTGCCCGTAAGGGAGGGTCAGCTGGGGCTTCGGCAGAGCGACGCGGTATTCCACCATACAAAGCAGCTGCCCGAGATGATACGCGCCCTTTTCGACGGTTTCGGCGGCAGCATAAAGGCTGTGGGAGTATCGGTGCGCCCTCGGAATATTGACGGGTCATATATGCCATGCTTTCTCTGCGGAGAGGGTCTGGCGGAGTCTATCGGGGCGGTGAATAAAATACCCGTGTACAAGACCTCCCATCAGGTGGGACACATTCTGGCGGCGCTGTACTCGTCGGACAGGCTCGATCTTATAGGCAAGCCCTTTATGGCGTTCCATGTCAGCGGCGGCACCACGGACTGTCTGTATGTTGAGCATGATAATAACGATATACTGAAAATAACCGAGATAGGCACGTCCCTCGACCTAAAGGCGGGACAGGCTGTTGACCGCGTGGGACTTATGCTGGGACTGCAATTTCCATGCGGTAAGGAGCTTGAAAAGCTGGCGGCGCAGAGCGATAAGCAGTACAAGGTAAAGCCTGTGCTTAAGGACGGAAGCTGCTGTCTGTCGGGAATTGAGAATAAATGCGCCAAAATGCTTGCGGAGGGCGCGGCGAAAGAGGATATTGCCGCATATTGTCTGGCGAGCGTTTACGGCGCAGTGCGCGGCATGACGGAGTATGCCGCAGGTATATACGGAAAGCTTCCCGTTGTGTTTGCGGGGGGAGTAATGTCTAACAAAATTATACGGGCAAAGCTGGAGCGCGACTTTGACGCATACTTTGCCGAGCCCGATTTTTCCTGCGATAACGCCTCGGGGACTGCGGTCTTTGCGGCGCTGAATGAGAGGTAGTTATGAGCGCTGTACTTACGGTGACGCAGCTTAACAGATATATTGCTTTTAAGCTGAAAGAGGATAAAAAGCTTCGTGGTATACTTATCCGAGGAGAAATATCCAACTTTACAAATCACGCCAAAACGGGACATTTATACTTTACCCTGAAAGACGGCGAAAGCGCCGTGCGTGCGGTCATGTTCAGCAATATGGCGTCGCGGCTGACCTTTGCGCCGAAAGCGGGAATGAGCGTTATTGTTTCGGCAGATGTCAAGGTATATGAACAGGCAGGACAGTATCAGCTGTATGTCACGGATATGCAGCCCGACGGCATAGGTGCGCTGTATCTTGCCATAGAGCAGCTTAAGGAGCGCCTTTCCGCAGAGGGACTTTTTGACGAAGCGCGTAAAAAGCCGCTGCCGCCTTTTCCGCAGAAGATAGGTATAGTAACGTCGGTGGACGCGGCGGCGCTGCAGGATATGCTGAACATCATATCGCGGCGTTATCCCGTGGTGCGGATAGAGATATTCCCGTGCCTTGTGCAGGGTGAAAACGCGCCGGCGTCCATATGCAGGGCGCTTGCGGCGGCGGACGGCTCGGGACAGGATATTATTATCGTCGGACGAGGCGGCGGCTCGGTGGAGGATCTTATGGCGTTCAACTCGGAGAGCGTGGCGCGTCGGATAGCCGCCTGTAATACCCCCGTTATCTCCGCCGTGGGACGTGAGACCGACACCACCGTTGCGGATTTTGCGGCAGATCTCCGTGCGCCTACTCCGTCGGCGGCGGCAGAGCTTGCCGTACCCCAGCTCAGTATGCTGACGGGATACCTCAATACCAAGGAAGCGGCGTTAAAGGAAGCAATGCTTGATAAAATAGCACATCTCCGCACCGCTCTTGCCATAAAGGAAGGTACGCTCAACAATGCCGTTCCGTCCAGACGCGTTGCGGCTTCGCGGAGCATACTTGACGAAAAACAGCGGCGGCTTGAAGCGGCGCTGAAAAACAGGCTTGTCCTATGCAGGTCGGTCGTAGCGGAAAAAACTGCCGCGCTGGATAATTTAAGTCCGCTTAAAATTATGAACAGGGGATATTCTCTTGTATATAAAGACAATAATATTATAAGGAGCGCGTCCGAGCTGAAAACGGGCGACAGTATCGAGATACGGCTTGCCGACGGCGGCGTGTCCGCAATTGTTGAATAAGGAGATAAGCACATGAAATTTGAAGAATCGGTAAAGCGCATCGACGAAATTATCGCGCTGCTTGAAAGCAAGGATATTTCGCTGGAGGATTCGCTGAAATATTATAAGGAAGGCGCAGAGCTTATCGGCAGCTGCAAAAAAGAGTTGGATAACGCCGAAATGCTTGTGACGGTGTCCGATACCAATGAAAATTGACGTTATGTCCGCAGAGAATGCGGCTCGGTTTGAAAAATATATTGCGGATATCAACTGCGCGATAGATAATTACAAAATGGATATGCTGGCCCAGCTGGAGGAGCAGAGAGTCGTTGCGGAGGCAATGTGGTATTCTCTGGGAGCAGGCGGCAAGAGGATACGTCCTGTGCTGGTAAAGGAATTCTGCCGCGTCTGCGGCGGAGACGAGCAGTCTGCCGACGCGGCGGCGTGCGCCATCGAAATGATACACACCTTTTCGCTTATCCATGACGATCTGCCCTGTATGGACAATGACGATCTCCGCCGCGGAAAGCCCTCCTGCCACAAGGCTTACGGCGAGACCACGGCTCTGCTTGCGGGCGACGCGCTGGAAAATATGGCTTTCGGCATACTTTCCGCCGCAAAATACAGCGATAAGGTAAAATGCAGGCTTATCCGCGAGCTGAGCTTTGCCACGGGTATACGCGGCATGATAGGCGGACAGGTCATCGATACGGAGTACGAGGGCAGAATGGACGCGGAGCTTCTGATGCGAATGTACGGCATGAAAACGGGAGCGCTGCTTAAGGCGGCTTGCAAAATGGGATGTATATGCGCGGAGGCAGATACCGAGAAGCTGAAAGCGGCTGAAAAATACGCGGAAAATCTCGGACTGGCTTTCCAGATAGTAGACGATATACTGGATATATCGGGAAACAGCGAGGAGCTTGGCAAGCCCATTGGCAGCGACGCTGCCAACGGCAAGACCACCTACGCTTCCCTTATGGGAATAGAAAAATCGGAAAAATTTGCCGCGGAGCTTACGGAAAATGCTCTTTCGGCTCTGGAGATTTTCGATGACAACGCTTTTCTTAAGGAGCTTACGCTGTATCTCCTTAAAAGAAAAAGCTGAAATATATTTGATATAGGATCTTGAAAGGACGTTTATAATATGAAGCTAGAATATAATTATGTTCTTTTTACGGCGCTGCTGTCATGGCTGGCGGCGCAGATAATAAAGACGATAATTAATCTTATAAAGACGAGGAAATTCGACCCCGAACGTCTTATCGGATCGGGAGGAATGCCAAGCTCACATTCTTCGCTGGTATGCTCGGCTACGGTGGGAGTGTGCCGTCAATGCGGACTGGGGTCGGTGCAGTTTGCCATGATGTTCACTTTCGCCATGGTAGTAATGTACGATGCCATGGGTGTACGCCGCGCCGCGGGACTTCATGCTCATGAGATCAACCGCATGAACAAGATATTTGCCATAAAGGGCATAAGCAGCACCGACTATGACAGCGACGAATCAGGCAAAAAGCAAAGCAAAAAGAAAAAGGAACTGAAAGAATATCTCGGTCACACTCCCTTTGAGGTACTGGGCGGAGCGCTTCTCGGTATACTTATTTCCCTGATCATGCCCATGAGCATATGATCATTATATATTCGGAGGGTTATTAAGTGGAAATATCTGAAAATATGCTTGACCGCCTCGATCTTCCCGACGATCTGAAAAAAATGGACTACCGTCAGTGTATGGAGCTTTGCCGCTGCATACGAAGGGTCATACTGAAAACGGTCATGCAGAACGGCGGACATCTGGCTTCCAATCTTGGTACGGTGGAGCTTACGGTGGCTCTGCACAGGGTCTTTGATTCGCCCAAGGATAAATTTGTCTGGGACGTGGGTCATCAGGCTTATACTCACAAGCTGCTTACGGGACGTTACAACAGCTTTGATACGCTTCGCAGGGAGAACGGTATATCGGGCTTTATCCGTCCGTCCGAGTCGGAGCATGACGCGTTTATCAGCGGTCACAGCAGCACTTCCATTTCGGCGGCGCTTGGTATGGCGGAGGCAATGCGCCTTGACGGCGACAACGAGCATCACGCCATCGCCATTATCGGAGACGGCGCTTTTACGGGCGGTCTGGCGTACGAGGGACTGAACAATGCAGGCAAAAGCAAGAGCAAAATAATCGTTATACTTAACCACAATGAAATGTCCATATCAAAAAATGTGGGCGCATTTGCAAAATATCTTTCTTCCATAAGAAGAAATCAGAAGTATCTGGACAGCAAAAAGGCGATTGAGGCGATGCTCAACAAAATCCCCGTTCTCGGCGACCCCATGAAAAATATACTGGTATCGTCAAAGTCCATGCTGAAGATAATGCTGTATCACTCAACCATGTTCGAGGAGCTGGGCTTTGCGTATCTCGGCCCCGTGGACGGACACAATATCGCGGAGCTGGACGAGACTCTGCGTGTTGCCAAGCAGATGAACAAGCCCGTTTTTATTCACGTTAACACCGTCAAGGGCAAGGGCTACAAGCCCTCGGAGGAAAATCCCGGAGAGTACCACAGCGTATCGGGCGCTTCCTGCCGCGGCGGAAAAGGCATGACCTTTTCCGATAAATTCGGAACTGAGCTTGCTCGTCTTGCGGACGATGATAACAGTATCTGCGCCATTTCCGCCGCCATGAAATACGGCACGGGATTGCAGTATTTTGCCGCAAAGCACCCCAAAAGATTTTTCGACGTTGGCATTGCGGAGCAGCACGCGGTGACATTCGCCTGCGGACTGGCAAAGTGCGGCAAGCTGCCTGTTTTTGCTGTATATTCAAGCTTCTTGCAGCGCTCCTTTGACCAGCTTATACATGACGCCGCCATTGATAACACGCATATCGTCCTTGCGGTGGACCGTGCGGGAATCGTGGGGGAGGACGGCGAGACTCATCAGGGTATATTTGATATACCAATGTTTACCTGCATACCCAACACTACGGTATTTTCGCCCTCCGACCTTGCGGAGCAGACCATGTGCCTTGAAGAGGCGCTGTATAAGACCGAGGGCGTTGCTGCGGTGAGATATCCACGGGGCGGAGAATACGGCGGCAATATAGACCATTCCCGCGATACAAGCGGCTATTATCTGCTGAAAAAGGGCTCCAAGTGCCTGTCCATTAGCTTCGGACGAATAATACATGAGCTGTATGCGGCGGCGGAAAGTGCGGACACGGACGTGCTGAAGCTGGTAAAAATATACCCCGTGGAGGACGAGATAATCGACATCTGCATGAATTACGACAGGATAATCATATTTGAGGAAAGCTCGGAGCGGAACGGCATAGGCAGTCTTATTGCCGCAAAGCTGTTGGAAAACGAGTACTGCGGCGAGGTGGAGGTTGCTGCCATAAGCGGCTTTGTACCGCAGGCGGAGGTATCCTCCGTGCTGAAAAAATACGGTCTGGACGCAAAGTCCATGGCGGATAGAATAAACAAAGTATGAGGAAAATAGTTTGAGACTTGATGTTTATCTTGTTGAAAATAAAATAGTATCGGGCAGGGAGCGTGCCAAGGAGCATATAAAAAAGGGCGACGTAAAGGTCAACGGCGCGGTCATGGTCAAGCCTGCATACGATGTTGTTCCCGAGGATAATGTGGAATTTACCGGGGAGCGGCTGAAATATGTGGGCAGGGGAGGCTTGAAGCTGGAAAAGGCTGTGACCGAGTTTGCGCTTGACCTTGACGGAAAGATCTGCCTTGATATCGGCGCGTCCACAGGTGGCTTCACCGATTGTATGCTGAAAAACGGCGCGGCATTTGTGTACGCCGTCGACGTGGGCACGGGACAGCTTGACGAAAGTCTGGTAAGCGACAGCCGCGTGAAAAATATGGAGAAAACCAACTTTGCCGATACAAGACCCGAGGACTATGAACCTGCTCCCGAGTTTTTCTCGGCGGACGTGTCCTTTGTTTCGCTGAAAGTAATTATACCGCGGCTTATGGAGATAATGCCCGAAGAGGGCAGAGCGGTGCTGCTCATCAAGCCACAGTTTGAAGCGGGGCGCTCCAACATAGGCAAGCGTGGCATCGTCAAGGACAGAAAGGTACACGTAAGCGTTATAAACGATATAATATCATTTTGCAAGCTGTCGGGAGCGGCTGTGTGCGGTCTGACCTATTCTCCCGTTACGGGCGGCGACGGAAATATAGAGTATCTTTTATACATCAAGCCGTGCAGCGCCGCCGCGGACAAAGCGGTCGACGTGAAAAAAATCGTATCGGACGCTTTTTCTAAGCTTCATTGAGAGAGGTGCAAGCATGAATATAGTTTTATATCCCAATTTCCGCAAGCCCAACGCTCTTCCTACCGCATTAAAGGTGTGCGATAAGCTGAGATCGCTTGATATTGAAATTGCGGCTGATGAAAAATACAGGGAAGAATTTAAGGACCAGCCCTTTGTAAAATTCGGCGGCGTTGATGATATTGTATCAAAGTGCGACATTATGGTAGCTATCGGCGGCGACGGTACTATCTTAAAGGCTTCACATTACGCCTCGGAGTACAACAAGCCGCTGCTGGGAATAAACACGGGACACCTTGGCTTTATGGCGTCAATGGAGATAGACGAGCTGGAAAATCTGTCCGGACTGAAAACCTCCGACTACAAGATAGAGACCCGCATGATGCTGGATATTTCCCAGATACGGGATAATACGCTCATATCAAAATATACTGCCCTGAACGATATTGTTATTGCGAGACCTTATTCAAAAATAACGGATTTTGAAATATCCACGGATAATATCGTCATAAGCTCCATACGCTCGGACGGAGTGGTATTTTCCACGCCCACAGGTTCCACGGCTTATGCACTTTCTGCGGGAGGTCCCATTGTTGAGCCGTATCTGGAATGTATCCAGCTTACGCCCATATGCCCTCACTCCCTTTCGTCGAGGACAATGCTGTTTTCCCCCGAAAGGAATATCGAGGTGCGCCACTTCTCCAACGAAAAAGCCGAGATATATTTCTCCGTGGACGGACATCCCGAGGTGCAGGTGGAGAGGGACGACGTTCTTGTTGTGTCACGCTCGCTGAAAAAGCTGCGGCTTATTGATATAAAGGGAAATTCATTCTTTGACGCGGTCAACAACAAGCTTATGAATCCCATAAAATAAGCAGTATACCGCGTTACGGAGGTTTATATGTTAAAGAAGCAACGTCAGGATAAGATAATTGAGATAGTCAGCGGAAATGATATTTCCACTCAGGAGATGCTGAAAAAGCACCTTGAAAATATGGGTATCGCCGTTACGCAGGCGACCCTTTCGAGGGATATCAACGAGCTTGACCTGAAAAAAGACGCAAACGGCATATACAAATATACCAGCCCTCTCAGCGGCAGTATGGAGTGTCCGCCTATCCTTAAGGACGCGGTCACGGCTATCGTATACGCCATGAACACGGTGGTCATTAAGTGCCATATCGGTATGGCGCAGGCGGTCTGCGCAACGCTGGATAAAATGGAGTGCACCGATATTGTGGGAACTCTTGCGGGAGACGATACCATATTTGTGCTTATGCCAAATGAAAAATACGCGGCAGATTTC
>JBJEQM010000143.1:0-8590 GCA_051881755.1 Oscillospiraceae bacterium | reverse complement strand
CTCCATTCGGATCATTCAAGTAATAATCGTACGCCGCTTACCGCCGCAACGATAATAAGCAGTATGCCTACTATTAAATTGGTATATTTTACAGGCTTTGCCTCCTTGCCCGTAAGCGGAGTGCCCATTTTTGATGTAAAGGCTTTTCCTTTACCACGCAATGCAACAAATATACACCATATTCCGCCTAAAAGAGCCAGTACAGCCATTGTAAAAAATACCTCCATATCTGTAAAGTTATTACGCTTTACATCTATCTTTCGCTTTCAAGTATAGAGTAATAGAGCCTGTCAACATATTCGCCGTTGAAATAGAAATAGTCCCGCAGAGCACCGTCAAAGCGGAAGCCGCATTTTTCGATTACCCGTCCCGAGCGGACGTTGTTGGCGCGGCGGCATATCTGTACCTTGTGCAGACCTATCTTGCCGAAGCCGAAGTCAATGACGGCTTTGGTAGCCTCGGTAGCATATCCGCGGTTCTGGTATGCCGTGGAGATGCAGTATTCTATTTCCGCGAAATGATTTTTTGCGTCCACAAAGAAGTAGGCTATCTGCCCGATACATTTGCCGTCAGCCTTTTCGATTATCGCCCAGCGAAAACGGTATGGCTCGTCGTACCGCCCGATATATGTTTCCAAAAGCTTGCGTACGTCCTCTTGCGTTTCGTACACAGGCTCGCCGTATTCAAGCTGCACCTCGGGGCGCGATGCCCACAGGCTGTGTACGTCGGGAACGTCCGAAAGCTGAAAACGCCGAAGTATTAGGCGCTCCGTTTCTATTGTAAGTGTGCCGCAGTCAGTCATAATAATTCACCTTTACTTTGTCCAGATGGCAGTTGAGCCGCAGGGAAGTGTGAAGCTGCTCTCCTTTACAGGTAATCCTATCTCGTCAGCCGATACATTGCCGCCGTACTTCGCGCCTACGGTCTCGCCGATGATGTACGCCATGACCGAGGGGGAAAGTCCCGTGGTGTAGCTGTTGAGCAGGAAGAACAGGGGGTCGTCGCTGAGTACGCCCGTGCAAAGCTTCACAAGGTCGTAAATGCAGTCCTCCAGCTTCCATACCTCTTGGTTTGGACCTCTGCCGTAGGAGGGCGGGTCCATTATGACCGCGTCATATTTTCTGCCGCGCTTTATCTCGCGGGCGACGAACTTCTCGCAGTCGTCCACTATCCAGCGGATAGGCTTGTCCGCAAGACCCGAGGACGCGGCGTTGTCACGCGCCCATTGTACCATGCCCTTTGACGCGTCCACATGGCAGACGGAAGCGCCTGCATTTGCGCAGGCAAGGGTCGCGCCGCCCGTATATGCAAAGAGGTTGAGCACATTTATCGGTCTGCCTGCCTCCCTTATAAGCTTTGCCATATAGTCCCAGTTGACCGCCTGCTCGGGGAAAAGTCCCGTGTGCTTGAAGCCCGTGGGGCGGATATTGAATTTCAGGTCGCCGTAGCTAATGAGCCATGATTCGGGTATCTTTTTGTGGAAGCTCCACTGTCCGCCGCCCTTGTCCGAGCGGTGATAGTGACCGTGAGCGGTGTTCCACAGGGGCGATCTGTGCTCCGTTTTCCAGATTATCTGCGGGTCGGGACGGATAAGAACAATGTCCCCCCACTTTTCCAGCTTTTCCGATTCGGAGCAGTCAATAAGCTGATAATCCTTCCAGTTGTCGGCAGTTCTCATATAATATAATTATCCTTTCATGTGTGTAATGGCGATATACTTTACACTGCCGAGCAGCGTTCCTTTATCTTGTCAGATATTTTTACAGCAATATCGTTTATGATATCGAAATGCTTGCCCTCCACCATTACGCGTATAATAGGCTCTGAGCTGCTTTCGCGGACGATAATGCGTCCCGTGCTGCCGAGAAGCTTCTGATTATCGGAGATGATGGTCTCGATATCGCTGTCGTTTTTCCATTTTTCTTTCCACGCGGGGGATATCTTGGTGTTGATGATGACCTGCGGATAGCGCTCCATAAGCCGAGCCAGCTCCGAAGCCTTGTGCTCGCAGCGTTTGTATACCGACAGAAGCTGCGCCGCCGCCAGCTGACCGTCCCCCGTGGAGGATAGGTCGCCGAAAATGATATTGCCCGTCTGGTCGCCGCCGAGATTGAAGCCGTGGGTCAGCATTTGGTCGATAATGTATTTGTCGCCGAACTTTGTGGAGGAGATGTTGATATTATTGGTCTTGGCGAAGTTGGTGAAGCCGAGATTTGCCATTGTGGTAACGACAACGGTGTTGCGCACAAGAGTGCCCTTGTCGCGCATATCCTTGGCAAAAATGGCGATAAGCTTGTCGCCGTCCATGACCGCGCCGTTTTCGTCCACCGCAAGACATCTTCCCGCGTCTCCGTCGAATGCCACGCCGATATGGCACTTGTTTTTTACAACGGCGTTGGAGAGCGAGGTAAGATATCCCGAGCCGCAGTTGTCGTTGATGTTGGTGCCGTCGGGAGTGTTGTTGATGAGCACTACCGTTGCGCCAAGTCCCGTGAACAGCTTCTCCGCAGTCTCGCAGGCAGAGCCGTTTCCGCAGTCAATAGCGACTCTCACGCCGCTGAGACTGTGCTCCACGGTTTTCATAATATATCGCACATAGTCCCACTGAGCGTTTTTATCATGCAGGATATGTCCCACTTCCGCGCCGCTTTTTATATGCTCCTTTATGGCGTCGGGGTCATTTACAAGCTTTTCTATCTCCTCCTCCGTATCGTCGGAGATACGCATACCCTTTGCGGAGAATATCTTTATGCCGTTCTGCTCCGCGCCGCCTAATGGGGCGGTTATCATGATACCGCCGTCCGCGCCGTGCTTCTTAACAAGATATGATACCGCGGGAGAGGGGACTGTGCCAAGCAGCACAGCGTCCGCGCCCACGGAGCATATGCCTGCCGTCAGCGCCGCTTCCAGCACATCGGAGGAGAGACGGGTGTCCTTGCCTACATATATTTTGGCTGTGCCGTGGTTTTTCTGTCCCAGCACAATAGCGGCGGCACGTCCTGCCTGCATGGCAAGCTCGCAGGTAAGCTCCGTCACAGCTGCGCCCTTTATACTGTCGTTACCGAATAATGTTCCCATAATGTGACCATTTTCCCGTATTGCGGAAAATGCCCTCCTTTCGACGTGTTAATCAAATGTAAGCTGGGCGCTGTCGGGAAGCTCTCCCTTGTACTCATAGCCCATGTGCTTGTATGCAAGGGCGGTGGCGCACCTGCCGCGTGGCGTTCTTGCAATAAATCCCAGCTGCATAAGATACGGCTCGCATACGTCCTCCAGCGTGACCGCTTCCTCGCCGATAGCCGAGGCAAGGGTCTCCAGACCCACAGGTCCGCCGCCGTAGCCCTTTATTATCATTTCAAGCATACGCTTGTCCATATTGTCAAGACCAAGGCTGTCTATCTCCAGCCTGTCCAGAGCTATTTTTGCAATATCTTCCGTTATCCTGCCGTCCCCAAGTACCTCCGCAAAGTCGCGGACGCGCTTCAGCAGACGGTTTGCGATACGGGGAGTACCGCGTGAGCGCCGCGCCATTTCGATAGCGCCCGCCTTGTCGCAGGCGATACCAAGTATGATCGCCGAGCGCATTATAATATCGCTGAGCTGCTCCACGGTGTACATTTCAAGACGCATGAGCATACCGAATCTGTCGCGAAGAGGGGAGGTCAGCTGACCTGCACGCGTAGTCGCACCGATAAGGGTGAACTTTGGCAGGTCGATACGCAGGGAGCGCGCCGAGGGTCCCTTTCCGATGATAATATCCAGCGCGTAATCCTCCAGCGCAGGATAAAGCACCTCTTCAATGGCGCGGGAGAGACGGTGTATCTCGTCGATGAACAGCACGTCATTCTCGGACAGATTTGTCAGCAGCGCCGCAAGGTCGCCGGGCTTTTCAATGGCAGGACCCGATGTAATGCGTATATTAACGCCCATTTCGTGGGCGATGATAGCGGAAAGGGTGGTCTTGCCCAGACCCGGAGGACCATATAAAAGCACATGGTCAAGAGGTTCACCGCGCTTTTTGGCAGCCTCGATAAAAACGGACAGATTTTCCTTTATCTTGTCCTGACCGATATATTCCGTCAGGGTCTTGGGGCGCAGAGTGACCTCAATATCGTCGGTATCATTTTCGTTGCGCTCGGGGGAGACCATGCGGCTCTCAAAATTCATTTCGCTTGATTCAAGCATTGTATCACATCCGGTTAAATTAATTTCTTGTTATTATCGGAAAAGGGCGAAGCGGCGATTATCAGCGGCACAGTCATTTCATCTTCGGTAAGACCGCCGTGATTTGCCTTGTTCATCGTCTTGGGCTTCATTGTAAGAGTGCGGTAGCGCAGACCTATGTCCGAGACGGCGCAGGCAAGATAATCACCGATAAAATCGTAGACCTTGGGGTGAGTTTTGCCAAGACCCAGCAGGTTTTTGCCGAAAACGTCCCTGCGGGGAATAAGCATAAAATCGTGTCCCGTGTGACGGGCAAAGGCACGCTCAAAATCGGACTTTCTGTCGGGCTTGACGAAAAAGGACATAGCCCTGCTCTCGATAAAGGGCGGCAGAATAAGGCACTCGCAAATCTCCGGTATCCTGTCGATGAGCAGCTCATCGGAAATGTCGGTCATGCCGTGGTCTGCCGTGATTATCATTACCGTGTCGGTGAGGGTATCGAAGGTCTTTTCCAGCATATCGCTTATGCCGCGGAGCTTTTCCTTTGTCTCGTCGGAGTAGCAGCCTGTGCGGTGCGCCGTGTCGTCGGGACTGCACCATTGTATATATGTGAAGGTATCCTGCTTGGAATCGCAGATAAGCTTTATCAGCTCGCAGACGCGCTCAAATTTGTCGGCGGTCTTGTGTATGTTGCCGTTTTCGGCGATGTTTACCTTGGACTGAGATATTGTAAAGGGCTGAACATTGCATACGGGAGACTGCGCTATGCTTTTGTATATTGTCTCGTATGGCATGACGAACTCCGCCGCGTTTGTCACAGCCACAGGCTGTTTGGTGTAGGTGTCCGTGTTGGTGAAAACGTCCACCGTGCGGCAGAATTCCTTGAAGAACAGCGACCAGCCCAGCCAGCCGTGTTCGTTGGGAGATACGCCCGTGTAAAAGCTTGTCATAGCCGACGCCGTTGTGGAGGGGAATACCGACGTGAGATTGTGTACAAAATTCCGTCGGAGGAAAGCCTGCTCGGGAAGATCCTGCACCAGCATATCCGTGCCCATTCCGTCAAGGACAAGGAGTATCACGTTTTTGTAGCCCTTGCGCAGCACCTTGTCAACGGCGGCAAGAGTATCATATTCCTGCTCGTAGGGTCTGCGGTAATAATCCATTACCGAGGAAATAATGTTTATAATGCAGCGGCTGTAATCGGGATATGACAGCATATCTCATCAGTCCTTTCACATTGATGCGGCGATTTTTTTCAGTGCGTTCTTTATAAGCTCCTCCACGGAGAGGTTGGGGTCAAGCTTTGCAACGGCGGAAGCGGCTTCCGTCTGTGAGTAGCCAAGTACAACAAGCGCCGCAACAGCCTCGGATATATTGCCCTGACCGAGAGCGGCGGAGAAATCGGGCTGTTCGCCGCCTCCGACTGCAAGCTGCTCCTTGGATATTTTATCTTTAAGTTCAAGTACAACTCTCTGCGCCAGCTTGGGACCTACGCCTTTTGTCTTGGTGAACGCCTTATAGTCTCCCGTGGCTACGTTGAGAGCGAAGCTTTCGGGGGTGGTGTCGGAGAGAATGGCAAGTCCCGCTTTGGGACCCACGCCCGATACCGTAATAAGCATCTTGAAGCAGTTAAGCTCCTGCTCCGTGGCAAAGCCGAACAGCTCCACATTGTCCTCGCGGACGTACAGATATGTAAGCAGGAACGCCTCCGAGCCTACGCTGCCCAAACGGGAAAGTGTGGATAATGTAGTGCGGCAGGCGTAGCCTACTCCGCCGCATTCCACCACCGCAAGATTGGGTTCCTTGTGAATAAGCTTGCCTCTTACGCTGTATATCATGGTTTTATCTCCTTAATCTATTTTTTCGGTATCTTTATCCCTCCGCTGGCGTGACCGTGACAAATTGCGATAGCCAGCGCGTCGGCGGTATCGTCGGGCTTGGGGACGTCCGCCAGACCAAGTATGCGCCGCGTCATTTCCATGACCTGCGGCTTCTCCGCCCGTCCGTAGCCAACGACGGACTGCTTCACCTGCAGCGGTGTGTACTCAAATACGGGAACGCCTGCATTTGTTGCCGCCAGGAGTGTCACTCCGCGCGCCTGCGCAACGTCGATACCAGTTTTTTGGTTGGTGTTGAAGAACAGCTTTTCGATAGCCATAGCCTCCGGGCGAAATGTCGTCAGCACCGTGTTCATGTCGTCGTATATGGTTTTCAGACGCAGGGTAAAATCCGTGCCTGCTTCGGTGGTGATAGCGCCGAAGTGGACGGGCGTGAACTTGTAGCCGTCGTATTCCAGCACGCCGAAGCCCACTATGGCGTAGCCGGGGTCAATGCCAAGTATTCTCAATCAGTCCGTCCCTCCTCGGAAGCGCATAATTGCCATAATAACTTATTATACCATATAATTGTCCGTTCTGCAATATTTTTCAGCGAATTTTTTTCATATCTGCCGATTGACGGAAACGGTATAATGTGGTATAATTTTAAGGTATGTTTTATTATGTATAATTGCGAGGGTTATAATATGGACTTAAATACACTAAGAGCGGATATCGACAACATCGACAGCCAAATATTGGAGCTTTTTGTGGAGCGTATGGACGTATGCCGCAAGGTGGGGGAGTATAAAAAAGCCAACAATATCCCCGTTATGCAGGGGGGCAGAGAAGCGCAGGTGCTGGAGCGCATAAGGAGCAGATCTCCCGAGGGACTGGGCGACGGCGCGGCGCTGCTTTTTCAGAATATAATGGACATCAGCAAATGCTTGCAGAATATCGAAATGTCGGAGGGTGCTCCCGTCAAGGAGTATAAAGCCTTTGAGCCGGAAAAAGCGGAGCGCATTGCCTGTCAGGGCACTAAAGGCTCATACCAGGAGGTAGCCTGCAAAAAGCTGTTCGGGGACAAGCCCGTGGCGTTTTACGGCAGCTTTGAGGAGGTCTTTGCGGCGGTTGAGCGGGGCGATGTGGACTTTGGTCTGCTGCCCTTGGAAAATACCACCATCGGTTCCGTTACCGAGACCTACGACCTTATGGCAAATCATGATTTTTACATTAATTCCCTTGTAAGAGTGGAGATAACACATTGTCTTGCGGCGAAAAAGGGAACGGCGCTGTCGGATATAAAAAAGGTGTACTCCAAGGCGGAGGCGCTGTCTCAGTGCTCGGAATTTTTAAAGGAGCATGAGTTTGAGCAGTGCGAGTACGCAAATACCGCGCTTGCGGCGGAGCTTGTGCTGAAAAGCGACGAAAATATCGCCTGCATATGCTCGGAAAGCTGCGCGCAGCTGTACGGATTGGAGATACTCAGCCCACGCATCGCCGACGCATACCCCAACTTCACGCGGTTCATCTGCTTCTCCAAGGGGCTGACCGTCAATCCCGATGACGACATTGTTTCCGTACTTATCACCATACCACACGTCAAAGGCTCGCTGAACAGGCTACTGACAAAATTTGCGGTCAACGGACTTAACCTGCTCAAAATCGAGAGCAAAAGCATTGCGGGAAGCGACTTCGAGGTAATGTTTTATCTTGATTTTCAGGGCAACTGCCGCAACGAGAGGGTAGAGGCGCTTATCGAAAATCTCAGCGCCGAAATGACCTACTTCCGTTTTCTCGGCAACTTCCGCGAGATAATGTAAAGGAGTACAAAATGTCAGAGCTTACAGTATCGGCAATAATTGCCTGCGCAGGCGGCTTTACACGAATGAACGGCGTAAACAAGCAGCTGTACGAGCTTCGCGGCGTACCCGTGGCGGCGCGCTCCATGCTTGCATTTCAGCAGCTTGACGAGGTGACGGAGATAATAGTTTCCGCGCGGGAATGTGATATAGATCTATTTTACGGCATGGCGGAAAAGTACGGTATCACCAAGCTGAAAGAGGTGGTATCGGGGGGCGAAACACGGCAGGAGTCCGTTTTCAAGGCGTATTCCAAGGTATCGAGGGAGACCCGCTTTGTTGCCGTGCATGACGGCGCGCGTCCGCTGGTATCGCCGGAAAATATACGCCGTTGTATCAAGGACGCTTCCGTTTTCGGCGGAGCGGCTCTGGGCGTTCCCGTCAAGGATACCATAAAGGTGGTGGACGGCGGACTTATCGTTGATACTCCCGACCGCCGCAAGTTATATATCACGCAAACGCCTCAGATATTCCGTAAGGACGTCTACGTGCGCGGCATAAACTTCGCCAACGACCATGAGCTGGATTTCACCGATGATTGTCAGCTTGCAGAGGCAGTCGGGGTCAAGGTGTATATGACACCGTCGGATTACAGCAATATAAAGATAACCACTGCGGAGGATATTGCCGTGGCGGAGGTCATGCTGGATATGGCGGAGCGCGGAAAAGGGGAGTAGTATGTTCAGGATAGGACACGGATATGATGTACACAAATTAACTGCCGACCGAAAACTTATCCTCGGCGGC